>NZ_KV825226.1:0-2059 GCF_001816085.1 Micrococcus sp. HMSC31B01 | reverse complement strand
GGCGGGCGGAGAGACTTGCGGCACCGTCCTGACCCCTGACGCCGAGAGGTGACCCGTGGAAATCAACGGCCTGACCTGGGGCCTGACGATCGCGCTGATCGTCGGGCTCCTCGCGTTCGACTACTTCGCCCATGTCCGCAAGGCGCACACGCCGTCGATCCGGGAGGCCGCGATCTGGTCCGGCGTCTACGTCGGCCTCGCGCTCGTCTTCGGCCTCGTGTTCTTCGCCTTCGGCGACACCCAGCACGCGGTCGAGTACTACACCGGCTACCTGCTGGAGAAGGCGCTCAGCGTCGACAACCTGTTCGTCTTCCTGGTCATCATGGCCAGCTTTCGGGTGCCGCGCGAGTACCAGCAGAAGGTGCTGCTGTTCGGCATCACGTTCGCGCTGATCTCGCGCACCCTGTTCATCCTGCTGGGCGCCGCCGTCATCGCCGCGTGGTCGGACGTGTTCTACCTCTTCGGCCTGTTCCTGCTGATCATCGCCGGCGGCCAGCTCAAGGGCGAGATGTCCGGCGACGCCGAGGGCGCCCAGGACGAGGCGGACAACGTGATGGTCCGCCTCGTCAAGCGGTTCCTGCCCGCCTCCGAGCAGTTCGACGGCGACCGCCTCTTCACGACGGTGGACGGCAAGCGCCTCATGACGCCGATGCTCCTCGTGATGATCGCGATCGGCGCCACGGACATCCTCTTCGCCTTCGACTCCATCCCCGCGATCTTCGGCGTGACCCAGGAGGCGTACATCGTCTTCACCGCCACGGCGTTCTCGCTCATGGGCCTGCGCCAGCTGTACTTCCTGATCGACGGCCTGCTCGACCGCCTCGTCTACCTGGCCTACGGGCTCTCCGCGCTGCTGGCGTTCATCGGCGTGAAGCTGATCCTGCACGCCCTGCACGAGAACAACCTGCCGTTCATCAACGGCGGCGAGAACGTGCCCGTCGTCGAGATCCCCACGACGCTGTCCCTCGTGGTCGTCGTCGTGATCCTGGCGATCACCGTGGCGATCTCCCTGGCCTCGCCGAAGGGCCAGGCCCTGCGGGCGCTGCAGAACGCCGAGAAGTACTCGTATCGGTACTCGAAGCTGGCCGAGGACGCCGACCCGGCCGAGCGCGAGCGCGCCGCCGCCCTGATGGACCGCTGGACGGCCCGGGCCGAGGCCCTGGACCAGCGCTGGCGCGACCAGCTGCTCGAGCACAAGGACGCGTGGTCGGCCATCATCCGCACGGCCCACGAGACCCGGCTCGCCGATCCCCGTGACGACGACGCGCGCGGGGTCTCCGAGCAGATCGTGCGACAGGACGGGCCCACCGTCTGAGCCGATCACGGCACCGGGGGAGTGCTCCGCCGGCGCCCGGGCCCCCGGGCCGGTCAGTCGACCGGGTCGGGGGCCGTCGTCGTCCCGGCGCCGTCCGCCGCGGTCATCGCCAGGAGCCGGTCGAGGATCGCCGGCCCGTCGTCGGCGATGCCGTCGTGGTGGAAGGCGTCGGTCTCCCACACCTGCAGGCCGCGGACGCGCCGCGCCGTCTCGAGCGAGAGGTCCCGGTCCACGTACACGTCGTCGGCGTAGACCGCGGCGGCCACGGGGACGGTGTTCTGCGCCAGGGCAGCCACGTCGTAGAGCGGGCCCCACTGCGTGCGCTCGGCGAGCAGCCGCGCCGTGCCGGCCAGGGGCCGCAGCCGGGGGTCGACCTCGACGGACCAGGGCATGACGTGTTCGCCCGTGGGCAGCGGGACCGTGGTCGCCTCCGGGTCGAAGTCCGGGTGCTCGGCGAGCATCCGGGACGCCGACCAGCCGGTGTCCGCCCGGCCGCCGGCCAGGTCCGCCGGCTGCGCGTAGATCGCCTCGTGCAGCACGGTGTAGAGCGGGTTGACGAGGCGGTCGTCCTGGTCGGCGACGGCGGCCAGGAACGTCTCGGACAGGCGCGGCGCGGGTCCGGTGCGGTCCACGGCCTCGGCGAGGACCCAGTGCAGGCGGTCCACGCGGGTGTTGCCGCCCAGCAGCATGCCCAGACCCTGGGCCCGTCCCACGGTGAGCGGCCCGCCGCCGGGCAGGGGGATC
>NZ_KV825225.1:0-5219 GCF_001816085.1 Micrococcus sp. HMSC31B01 | reverse complement strand
AAGAACCTCATGACCCACAACAGCTAGCCACGGCCGATGCGCTTGCCTTGAGTGATGACGACACCCTGATCCTTCGTGGTGACCAGGTCGAGGACTCGGTGACGCTGACGTTGGCGCCGCGGTTGCAGTCAAAGCTGATTCTTCTGGAGCGGGTGCCTCGTGAAGTTTCGCTTTGATGATCAGCCGCACCAGTCGGCCGCCGTCTCCGCGGTGGTCGACCTGTTTGAGGGTGCCCTGGTGCCGCCGCGCGATGCGCTTGCTGGGCAGGCACCTGGCGCGGATGGTCACGCGGGCTTCACGCTGGAACGCTCCGTTCTTACCGACAACCTGAGGACGATCACCACCCGTGAGGCTGTTGAACCGCAGGCCCAGCTCGAGCTGCTTGCGGAGACGGATCTCGAGGGCGCGGAGCGCGAGTTCCCGAACTTCTCGGTCGAGATGGAGACCGGCACGGGTAAGACATACGTCTACATCTCGACGGCGCTGCGTCTGGCGGAGCTGTATGGGCTGCGGAAGTTCGTCATCCTGGTTCACTCGATCGCGATTCGTGCGGGCGTGGTGAAGACGTTCGAGCAGACCGAGGAGCACTTCCGGCTGAAGTATCCCGGCGTCCCGTACAAGTGGGGTGTGCTGGGCGAGAATTCGGCACTGAACGACTTCACCGAACCGTCGGGCACGGTGCAGTTCCTAGTTGCCAGCGTGCAGGCGCTCGACAAGCCGGAGAAGAACACGCTGTATGCCAGTGCTGAGCAGCCGCAGCTGTGGGGCGACTCGCTGAGCGGTGTGCAGCAGATCGCGAAGGCTCGCCCCGTCGTCCTGATCGATGAGCCGCAGAATATGGCGACGCCGCTGCGCCGTCAGGCGATTGCCACACTGAACCCGCTGGTGGCGCTGCGCTACAGCGCAACGCACAAGGAGTCGTTCAACCTCGTGCACAGGCTCGGCCCGAAGCAGGCCGCCGAGGCTGGTCTGGTCAAGCGGGTATCGGTCAAGGGAATCGTCGCCGGCGAGGATGGCAAGCCGTACGTGCGCCTCGACAAGCTTCGGAGCGTCCGCAAGCGCCTGATGGCAGAGGCGGTCATCCACAAGGCCGGTGGCAAGCGGGTGCCGGTGGTGCTGCAGAACGGCACCGACCTGTTCGAGGAGTCCGGCAAACTGCCGCAGTATCGCGGGTTGGTGGTCGAGAGCATCGAACGTAAACCCGACCGGGTGATCTTCGAGAACAAGCTCGTCGTGCAGGCCGGGACTGAGACCGGCGTGGATTCCGAGGCTGTCTGGCGTGATCAGATCCGCCATACCATCCGAACGCACCTGGCTCGGCAGGGGCAGATCGACTCGATGAACCGTGGCATCAAGGTGCTGTCGCTATTCTTCGTCGAGCGTGTGGCTGACTACGCCGGTGACGAGGCGGTGCTGCCTGCGATGTTCGACGAGCTGTTCCGTGAGGAGTGGCTCCGGGCAGGCAATTCCGAGAGCGAGATGCCTGACCCTGCCGAGCTGCGGGTCGCCTACTTCCCGTCTACCAAAACGGGCATCCTGAAGGACACATCGGGGCGTGCATCGGACGCCGAGCTGGAGGCGCGGGCGTACCAGGAGATCATCGCGAACAAGGAGCTCATTCTCGACCGCGCCAACCCGCGCGCGTTCATCTTCTCCCACTCTGCGCTCAAGGAGGGCTGGGATAACCCGAACGTCTTCCAGGTCGGGTTCCTGCGTCACACGCGCTCCGAGCTGGAGCGTCGACAGCAGATCGGCCGTGGCCTGCGTCTGCCGGTGAACCAGAACGGTCACCGCGTGATGGACCCGGCGATCAACAGGCTGACGCTCATCGTCGACGAGTCCTTCACGGAGTTCCGCGACGGTCTGAATGCCGAGTACGTAGCCTCGGGTGGTGGCTCCGGCGAGGCCGGCCCCGAGGTCGACAACGCCGACAATGAGGTCGTCGTCCGCAGGCGCCCTGCCCTGTTCGAGAGCCCCGAGTTCGCTGAACTGTGGAAGCGTATTCGCTACAAAGCGCGCTACCGCGTCACCGTCGATCCGGACGCACTCCGCATCGTGGTGGCGGCGTCCGAGCATCTGGCTGACCTCGAGTTCATCGAGCGGCGCGCCAACGTGGTGCAGTCCGCCGATCTCGTCTACGACGACGAGGGACACGTCATCACGGCGGACTCCGCCGTTGCAGAGTCCCGTGGTGAGCGTATCGTCGTCGTAGGCCAGCGCCTTCCTGACGTCGTGCAGCTCATCGAGGATCAGCTGCAGTACGGCAAGTTCCCCCTCCAGCTCACCCGCCCGACCCTGGCTGGGATCGTGCGCGAGATCCTGAACTATCCCGACCGCGACTACGCACGTCACGTCCTCGACGATCCCGACCGCTGGGCACGGATCGTGGCGAACGCCATCCGGATCGAAGCTATCGAGCAGATGGTGCGGGGCATCAGCTACGAACCCATCGACGAGACGGACTGGTGGGATGCCGAGGTCGTGTTCCTCGAGGTCGAGTCCAAGAACCCGCCTCAGCCGCTGCCCGGCAACCCAGACCCGAAGAACGGCGTCATCGCCGCGCCCGAGGGCGGCGTGAACCTCTACGACCACGTCGACTACGACAGCCACGTCGAACGCGCCTTCGCCGCACAGCTCGAGAACAACCGCGAGCACGTCAAACTGTTCACCAAGCTGCCGCGCCGCTTCCGCGTCCGCACGCCTGTCGGTGAATACTCGCCGGACTGGGCCATCGTCTACGACGAGAACGGCGCTCAGCGGCTCTACCTTGTCCGCGAGACCAAGGACACCCGTAATCTCGACGACCTCGACTGGGACGAGGCGATGCGCATCCGCTTCGCCGAGCACCACTTCGACGCCGCACCGCTCGGGCCGGTCGATTACAACTTCACAACCGACAAACACGGACTGCTGATCGGCGGAGCCGGAGGCGATGACTAATGGCCGGCAACCGCAGAGATGACGCAAGTGCATCGATGATCAAGGTCATCTACTTTGATGAGGAGACAGCCTCGGACTATCTCGACATCTCCGCTGGAGGCAAGACAGCCTCCACGAGCGAACAGGTTCAGGAGCGGTCGAAGGAAACTCATGCCAAGGTCGAGGCTGGCCTGATGGCGAAGCTGAGTTGGCTGCCCTTCCTCGGAGCCTCGGGCGAGCTGAGCGCTGGTGCCGGCGCGTCCGCGGCTGGTAAGAGCATCCTCAGCAAGACGTTGTCGAACACGATCCTGACCGACTACCTATCCAAGGCAGATGGCGATTCTCGGGTAGTGCAGCTGCGAGACCTTCGGGTGACGGCACCAAAGGACTCGATGGCGTACGTGAAGATGTTCACGCCTTACATGGTCATGCTCAAGATGGACGACATTCCAGTCGACTTGGCACGGATGGACGAAGTGCTCGTCGGCGCCAAGGGCTACTACGAACTACTTGGCGAGGGCGCTGACGACACCAAGCGCGTACTGCGCTTCAACCTCAAGGCGTTCCGAAACAACTACGGACTCACCGATCTCGGACGCATGCGCCTCGTCTTCCACGGAGTGCTCGTCGGACAGACGCCGGAGCATGCGCTCAGCATGGAGGCCGAGATGTCTGGCAGCCTGGGCGGCACGCCCGTCACGGCCGTCGAACTCGTCGACGGTATAGACACGCAGAGCGACGATCTCCTGGATGTCTACGACGTGATCCTCGCGGGAGTTGAGCATGCCGCGTGATACGACGGTCACCATCTACTACGGCCCGCTGTCGTGGTTCGAAGACCAACTTGGGAAGAAGAAGCGCACGGGTCTTCTCGACATCGTCTATGAGCGCGACGAAGCCAACCGGCGGCATACCCATGTAGTTGAAGGCCAGGAGGCGCCGTCCGAGGAGCCCGCGCCGAGGCCGAAGCGGGTGGCAGCCGAATCGAGCGACTACGCCAGCTTGAACGAGCACGTCATCACGAACTTCGCCGGCCTCGTACGGTCGATCAACCCCGAGCACCTTCACCTGCACAACCCGCCTGCCCTCGTTCACTCACAGCTTGAGCGAGCGTTCACAACCGAGGTGAAGCGCTATGAGTACCCGGCGGTGACGCGGGACACTCTCGTTCGTTTCCGCGACGGCTTCGCCGGACATCTCGTGGGTCAGGCCGCAGTGAAGGAGGCGCTGCTCGCAGCGCTGTACCCACTGACCACGGCACGGCTGACGAAGCCAGTCGTCCTGATGTTTTACGGCCCGTCCGGTGTCGGCAAGACCGAGACTGCGCAGTTCGTCAACGGGCTGCTCGGGGGCACGCTGCTGCGCAAACAGTTCTCCATGTTCCACAATGAAAAGTTCGCGTCGTACCTGTTCGGCGGGACGCACTCCGAGGCATCCTTCGCGCGCGACCTACTCGACCGCGAGTCCGGTGTCATCCTGATCGACGAGTTCGACAAAGCGAACTCGGTCTTCCACAGCGCCTTCTACCAGCTGTTCGACGGTGGCGCGTTTGAGGACAAGAACTACAGCATCGAGCTCGGCCCGTCCTTGATTATCTGCACCTCGAACTACGGCACCGAGGACGAGATCCGCAAGGCTCTTGGCGACGCCCTCTACTCGCGATTCGACTCCTTGGTTCACTTCAAGCCGCTCTCCAAAAAAGAGATCCGTCAGGTCATCGACCGACTTGTTGACGACCGCGTATCCAAGCTCGCGCCCGACGAACGAGCGCGACTGGAACCCGAGACCATCAAGGGCACCCTGTATCCGCTGGCTGATAAGGGCGGCAACGTGCGCAAGCTCGGCAAGCTGGCCGACGAGGTCATCTCGCTGGTGTTGGTGCGCGCCGTGCTAAATGAAGCAGCCAATCCCAGCGGGGCAGCTGTCTCCGGTGACGAGGAGACCGCGGCATGAGGGTCAGACAGCTTGAGATCGAGAACTTCCGCGGCATCACAAAGGGACGCGTGGTCTTCCAGCAGCGCACCTTGCTGGTCGGCGGAAACAACATCGGGAAGTCCACAGTGTGTGAGGCATTGGAACTGGTCTTGGGCCCGGAGCGCCTCTACCGCCGCCCGGTTATCGACGAACACGATTTCTCCCACGGCGCCTACCTTGGCGACGAGGGTGGTCCACGCGAGATTCGCTTTCGCGCGGTTCTCACCGACCTTTCGGACGAGCAACTACGCCGGTTCTTCTAGCTGTTGTGGGTCATGAGGTTCTTGGCACGAGGGCCGGGCTGAGATGAGACGAGTGGGCCTCTC
>NZ_KV825224.1:0-1540 GCF_001816085.1 Micrococcus sp. HMSC31B01 | reverse complement strand
CCGGCACCCTGGCCCCCGCGCCGCGGCACGGGCCGCTCAGTCCCTCGCGAGCACCGCGTCCCCCTCGGGCCGGCGCAGACTCGGCTCGGGCAGGTACACGGACCCGCCGGCGGCCCGGAACTCCGCGGACTTGGCGGCCATGCCGGCCTCGGCGATCCGCGCCTGCTCGGACGCGCCGCCGAATTCGCTGCGGATGTCCTGGCTGATGCGCATGGAGCAGAACTTCGGCCCGCACATCGAGCAGAAGTGGGCGGTCTTGGCGGGCTCGGCCGGCAGCGTCTCGTCGTGGTACTCCTCGGCGAGCTGCGGGTCCAGGCCGAGGCCGAACTGGTCGCGCCAGCGGAACTCGAAGCGCGCCTTGGACAGGGCGTCGTCGCGGTCGCGGGCGCCGGGGTGGCCCTTGGCGACGTCGGCGGCGTGCGCGGCGATCTTGTAGGTGATCACACCCGTCTTCACGTCGTCCCGGTTCGGCAGGCCCAGGTGCTCCTTGGGCGTGACGTAGCAGAGCATCGCGGTGCCGTAGCGGGCGATCTCGGTGGCGCCGATGGCCGAGGTGATGTGGTCGTACGCCGGGGCGATGTCCGTGACGAGGGGGCCGAGCGTGTAGAACGGGGCGCCCTTGCACAGCTCCTGCTGGCGCTCCACGTTCTCCCGCACCAGGTGCAGCGGGATATGGCCGGGGCCCTCCACCATGACCTGGACGTCGTACGCCCACGCCCGCTCCGTCAGCTCGGCCAGCGTGTCGAGCTCGGCGAACTGGGCGGCGTCGTTGGCGTCGGCCACGGAGCCCGGCCGCAGGCCGTCGCCCAGGGAGAACGCGACGTCGTAGCGCGCGAAGATCTCGCAGAGCTCGTCGTAGTTCTCGTAGAGGAAGTTCTCCTTGTGGTGGCCCAGGCACCAGCCGGCCATGATCGAGCCGCCGCGGGAGACGATGCCGGTCACGCGGTCCGCGGACAGCGGCACGTGGCGCAGCAGCACGCCGGCGTGCACGGTCATGTAGTCCACGCCCTGCTCGCACTGCTCGATCACGGTGTCGCGGAAGATCTCCCAGGTCAGGGCCTGGTGGTCGCCGCCGACCTTCTCGAGGGCCTGGTAGATCGGCACGGTGCCGATCGGCACGGGGGAGTTGCGCAGGATCCACTCGCGGGTGGTGTGGATGTCGTCGCCCGTGGACAGGTCCATCACGGTGTCCGCGCCCCAGCGGGTGGCCCACTGCAGCTTCGAGACCTCCTCGGCGATCGACGACGTCACCGCCGAGTTGCCGATGTTCGCGTTGACCTTCACGGCGAACGCCTTGCCGATGATCATCGGCTCCGACTCGGGGTGGTTCACGTTCGCCGGGATGATGGCGCGGCCGGCCGCGACCTCGGAGCGCACCAGCTCCACGTCCACGCCCTCGCGCAGGGCGACGTAGCGCATCTCCGGGGTGATCTCGCCGCGCCGGGCGTAGTGCATCTGGGTGACGCGCGCGCCCTCCTTGGCGCGCAGCGGGGCGCGGCGCTCGCCGGCCCACTCCTGCGAGGCGGCGCCGCGGCGCACG
>NZ_KV825223.1:0-1847 GCF_001816085.1 Micrococcus sp. HMSC31B01 | reverse complement strand
CGAGCCCGAGGCGCGGCCAGCCCTGGCGGACGACGGGCAGGCGATCGGGCCCACGGGCCGCCACGGGGAGGCCGCCGCCCCGGCGCCGCGGATCGTGGTGCCGGTGGATCCGCGCGACCCCGTCGCCCGTCGGGAGCGTGAGTCCCTCGAGGTGGTGCTGCAGCATCCGACCCTGCTCTCCGCGGAGCAGTGGACCGCGCTGTACGCCGCCCGCTTCACGGTCCCGCAGTACGCCGCCGTCCACCAGGGCGTGAAGATGGCCGGGTCGGCGGGGGCGACGCCGCAGCGCTGGGTCGACGCCGTGCGGGACGCCGTGCCCCAGGAGGTGGCCGGCGTCGTCTCCGAGCTGGCGGTCCGCGACCTGCCCGCCCGCACTCCCGAGGATGTGGACCGGTACTGCCGGGACATCATGAACCGCCTGTTCGCCCTGCAGATCGTGCACCGCAAGGAGGAGCTGCTCGGGCGCCTGCAGCGGCTCGGCCCCGAGGGCGACCCCGCCGAGTTCACCCGCCTCAACAGCGAGCTCATGGACCTGGAGGCGCGCCGCCGGGCCCTCCGCGCCGACGACTGACCCCCACCCGTTTTCGTTCGGGAAACGGCGGCCCCAGACGCGCTTTCGTTCGGGAGACGGCGGCCGGCTGGCCGCGCGGCGTCAGTGCTCGTCGACCGTGAGCACCTCACCGGACCTGGCGTCGATCTCGACCTCGGGGCCGTCCGAGCCGTCCTCGCGGTCGAACTCGACCTCCCACTGGAGGGTGCCGTTGTCGTCGTCCAGGTCCATCTTGTCCAGGGTCACCCCGTCACGTCCCTCCCGGGCGGTGTCGAGTGCCTGCTGGGCGGTGACCTCGGCGTCCTTCGCCTTCTGGACGTCCTCGAGATCCGACTCGCGGTCGGTCTCGGTGATGTCGCCGTCGGCGGTGACGTCCAGCTCCTTCACCTCCTCGCCCACCACGACGTCGACCTCCCAGGTCGTGTCGTCATCGTTGGCGTCCACCTCGACGATGATGCCGTCGCCGTGCTTCTCCAGGACCGCGTCGATCACCGCGTAGGCGGGGTCGTCGGCCTGGCCGGTGCCCGAGCCGCTGCTGGCCGCGGCGGCCGTCGACGACGCCGACGACGACGCCGAGGCCGACGTGGTCGAGGCGTCGTCCGTGGCGGGGGTGCTCGCCACTGCCGAGGAGGCGTCGACCTCCGGCGAGACGGAGCCGTCGTCGCCGTTGTCGGCCGTGGTGCCGCAAGCCGCGAGGGCGAGCGCGGCCAGCACGCCCGTGCCGGTCAGGGCGGTCTTACGCGTGAGGGTCGTGATGGTCATGGACACGTCTCTCCTTCGGGTCCGTTCCTGATGATTCTGGGGATGTCCTCGCACGGTAGGCCTGCCGGAGCCGTGCCTGGCAAGGGCCGCCGGTCCCCGGGGGCGGGCAGGGCGACGACGGCGCCCCGCGGCCGGGTGGCACGCGGGCGGGGGCTCTGGTAGAGTTCCATCCGTTGTCCGAACGGCTCCGGCGGTTCGCGGCACATTCCCCCGTAGCTCAACGGCAGAGCATTCGACTGTTAATCGAAGGGTTGTTGGTTCGAATCCAACCGGGGGAGCCGAGCAGAGGCCCCTGCACCGACCATGTCGGTGTGGGGGCTTCTTCGTGCCTGGAGGATGACCGGGCCGAGCAGCTCCGCGAGCGTGATGTCGAAGACCTCCGCGATGGTGGCCAGCTCCTCCAACGTAAAGGCCACCCGCGCGCGAAGCCGGTGTGAGATGCCGCTCTGTGAGACGCCGAGCGCTGCTGCTAGGGCGTGTCTGACAATGCCTTCGACCACGCGAGCACAGCATTCAGGACCACAGCGGCCCTGTA
>NZ_KV825222.1:0-1084 GCF_001816085.1 Micrococcus sp. HMSC31B01 | reverse complement strand
CCGAACGCCGCGGCGCGCACGGCCTGCAGACCGGTGGCCGCCGACACCGGGACCGACGGCGGAGGCGGGCCGATGACACGGAGCGCGGGGCCGGCGTCGTCCACGGCCTGCGCGTGCTTCCAGACCTGGCGCAGGGCCCAGAACTTGTGCCAGTGGCGGGGCAGCACGCCCGGGTTGGCCTGGTGCACGGCGACCTCGGTCTCCCCCAGGGCGACGCCGAGCAGCATCTCGGCCTGCCCGTGCCGCCACTCCTCCCAGGTGCCGGCCTCGGGATCCACGAGGGACTCCTCCGCCTTCAGGCCGGCGGTCAACTGCATGACCACCTTGGGGTCGAGCGCCTTGACCCGTCCGTCCCGCCCCGTGCCCTTCGTCTTGTAGTCGATCAGGCACAGCCGGCCGCCGATTCGGGCGACGAGGTCCAGCGTGCCCGCGTAGCCCACCGTGTGGTTCCAGACGGTGATTTCGGCCGCGATCGGCCGGACGTCGTAGAGGTCCCACCACTCGTCGAAGCGGTCCGCGTAGGCGCCCTCGCCGTGCTCGATCAGCCGGGCCCGGGCCTCCGCCATGGTGTGGGGGCGGCCGAGGGCGCGCTGGGCCACCTGCTCGGCGTAGTCGTGCACGCGGTCCCCGCGCTCGGCCGCGGCGTCCCGGTAGCGGGCGGCGGCGTCGGCGGACTGGCGGGCCACCTGCTTCAGGCGCGCCGCGGAGCCCACGGATTCCGCCAGGCGCGGATCCTGGGTCACGGACTGGGCCGCCATCCACCCGACCCAGCCGTCCAGGTCCGTCTTCTCCATGCCGATCACGGTGGTGATGGACGGGACCTCGGGCAGGCCGGAGAGGGAGCGCGCGTACATGCGTCCGTGGGGGGTCTGATGCGCGAGGCGTGGCTGGGTCATGGTCAGCCATTCTGGCAGGGTCCGCGGACCCCCGACGGGGTGGCCCGACACGCCTGCCGACGCCGATTTTGCATCCGGGCGGAGATGGCCTAGAGTTCTTTCTCGTTGGAAAACGCAGGTGAGCGGCTCGGACGAGCGGATCCCGGCGGCACCGACACGCGGATGTAGCTCAGTTGGCTAGAGCGCCA
>NZ_KV825221.1:0-2155 GCF_001816085.1 Micrococcus sp. HMSC31B01 | reverse complement strand
GGGCGGCCGGGCCGCGGCGGCGGGCATCAGGACCGCGGGCGCAGGGTCGGCATGCCGAGGCTCGTGGCACCGGAGCCGCCCGCCGTGCCGGGGGCGGGTGCGCCGCACGATTCGGCCTGGGCGCGGTCCCACGCATCGCCGGCGCGGGAGCGGCGCAGGACGTAGTCCTGTGCGGTCGGGTCGGCGACGGCGAAGAACGGGTGGGCCTCGGTGACCGTCACGGTGACGAAGTCGCCGGGGCGGGGGGTCTCGGCGCCGGCGGGCACGGAGAAGTGCACGAGTCGGTTGTCGGGTGCGCGCCCGGACAGGCGGCCGCGCTCGGCGGCCTTGGAGCCGGAGTCGGCGGTGACGAGCAGCTCCTGGCGGGTGCCGACGAGCGTGGCCATCTCCTCGGCCGAGATCCGGTCCTGCAGGGCCACAAGGCGCTCGAAGCGCTCCTGGACGACGGCCTTGGGCACCTGGTGGTCCATCTCCCCGGCGGGGGTCCCGGGGCGGATGGAGTACTGGAAGGTGAACGCGGAGGAGAAGCGGGAGGCCTCGACCACGCGCATCGTCTCGGCGAAGTCCTCCTCGGTCTCCCCGGGGAAGCCGACGATGATGTCCGTGGTGATGGCGGCGTGCGGGATGCGCTCGCGCACCTTCTCCAGGATCCGCAGGAACTTCGCGGACCGGTAGGAGCGGCGCATGTCCTTGAGCACCTTGTCCGAGCCCGACTGCAGGGGCATGTGCAGCTGCGGCATGACGTTGGGGGTCTCGGCCATCGCGTCGATGACGTCGTCCGTGAACGCGGCCGGGTGGGGGCTGGTGAAGCGGACGCGTTCGAGTCCCTCGATCTCCCCGCACGCGCGCAGCAGCTTGGCGAACGCGCCGCGGTCGCCGAACTCGACGCCGTAGGTGTTCACGTTCTGGCCCAGCAGCGTGACCTCGACGGCGCCGGCATCGACGAGCGCCTGCACCTCGGCGAGGATCTCCCCGGGGCGGCGGTCCTTCTCCTTGCCGCGCAGCGACGGGACGATGCAGAACGTGCACGTGTTGTTGCAGCCCACGGAGATGGACACCCAGCCGGAGTGCGTGGAGTCCCGCTTGGTGGGCAGGGTGGAGGGGAACACCTCGAGCGACTCGAGGATCTCGATCTCGGCCTCGGCGTTGTGGCGGGAGCGCTCCAGCAGCACGGGCAGGGAGCCGATGTTGTGGGTGCCGAAGACGACGTCCACCCACGGGGCCCTGCGCTGGATGGCGGCCTGGTCCTTCTGGGCGAGGCACCCGCCGACGGCGATCTGCATGCCCGGGTGCGCGTCCTTCACCGCACGCAGGTTGCCGAGGTTGCCGTACAGGCGGTTGTCCGCGTTCTCGCGGACCGCACACGTGTTGAAGACCACGAGGTCGGCCTGGGCGTCCTCGGCGACCGGGGCGTAGCCGGTGGACTCGAGCAGGCCGGAGATGCGCTCGGAGTCGTGCACGTTCATCTGGCAGCCGAAGGTGCGGACCTCATAGGTCAGGCCCTCGTGCGGGCGCGCGGCGGCGCCGTCCTGCGCGAGCGGGGTGGTGCGGGAGGTGGGGTCCGTCAGAGTCACCGCACCATTCTAGGAACTCCGGGCGCGGCCCGGGTCCGCTCACTCCTCGTGCTCGGCGAGGACCTCCTTCACGACGGCGAACGCGAGGCCGCCGCCGTAGCCCTTGCGTCCCAGCATGCCGACGAGGCGGCGGGTCACCTTGTCCCGCTCGGCCCGGGCCTCCGGCGAGGCACCGCCGGGGACGGTGCGGCCCCGCAGCCGTCGGCGCACGAGGTCGAGGGCGGCGGCCCGTTCGTCCTCGCCGTCGATGGCCTCGAGCGCCTCGGCGGCGATCTCCCGGTCCACGCCCTTCTGCTGGAGCTCGTGCCCGAGGGCACGGCGCGCCAGGCCCTTGCTTCGGTGACGGCTGCGGACCCAGACCTCGGCGAAGGCGGCGTCGTCCACGAGGCGCACCTCCTCGAAGCGGTCGAGGACGCGCTCGATCAGCTCGGGCTCGGCCTGGCGCTCGGCGAGCTTGCGTTCGAGCTGGCCGCGGGAGCGGGGGCCCAGGGCGAGCTGGCGCAGGACGACCTCGCGTGCGGCCTCCTCGCGCTCACGCGGTGCGGTGGGCAGGGGCGCCGGGCCGGGGCGACGTCGGGGGC
>NZ_KV825220.1:0-4025 GCF_001816085.1 Micrococcus sp. HMSC31B01 | reverse complement strand
CGTCGGCGGCCGCCGCGTCAGCCGGCTCGTCGGAGTCCTCCGCCGGGAGCCCGGTGCGGGGGGCGTGGGCGGGCTCGCGGAAGCGGCCGGCGCCCTGATACAGGGACGGCCCGCCCAGCAGCGACGGGTCCAGTCCGGACATCGGGTGTCCCTCGCCCACGAAGCGGGTCTGGGCCAACAGCACCATGAGCGGGTGGGTGAACATGAACACCACGATCAGGTCGGCGATCGCGGTGAGGCCGAGGGTGAACGCGAAGCCGCGCACGTTGCCGACGGCCACGAAGTACAGCACGACGGCGGCCAGCAGGTTCACGGCCTTGGACGCGGTGATCGTCCGCCGGGCGCGCTTCCAGCCCTCGTGCACGGCGACGGGCACGGTGTGGCCCGCGCGCAGCTCGTCCTTGATGCGTTCGAAGTAGACGATGAACGAGTCCGCCGTCAGACCGATCGCCACGATGAGCCCGGCGATGCCCGCGAGGGACAGGCGGTAGTTGTCCGTCCAGCCCAGGATCGCGATGGTCAGCCACGTCAGCACGCCCGCCACGATGATCGAGGCGAAGGTCAGCAGGCCCAGGGCCCGATACTGGAAGAACTGGTACACGGCCACGAGGCCGAGGCCGATCAGGCCGGCGATCAGGCCCCAGAAGAGCTGGTCCCGGCCGAGCGTGGCGGAGATCTGCTGCTCGGACTCGATCGAGAAGGAGATCGGCAGGGAGCCGTAGTTGAGCTGCTCGGCCAACTGCGCCGTCGTCTGCTCGTTCAGGGTGGGGCCGCTGATCTGCGCGCTGCCGTTGGTGATGACCACGTTGGACTGCGGCGCGGAGATCACGTCCCCGTCCAGCAGGATCGCGAACTGCTTGCGCGGGTCGCCCTCGGGGTACGGGGTGAGCTTCTGGGTGACCTCCGTGAAGGCCTTGGTGCCCTCCTCGTCGAACTCGATGTTGACGACCCACTGGTTGGTGGAGACGCCGCCCTGGGCCTGGGCCATGCCGTTGGACGCGCCCTTGATCTGGGTGCCCGGGATGACCACGGGGCCCAGGATGTACTTCTGGGCCGGCGTGACGGCGCCGTCGGCGAGCTCCTCGGAGGGCTGGCAGGCGACGATCGCCCGGTCGGACGGCGGCGGGGGCGCGGCCGGGTCCCGCGGGGCGGTGCAGTCCGTGGCCTGGAACTCGGCCAGCAGGGCCGGGGTGACCCAGTTCGGGTCGTAGGCGTCCGCCGGCTCCCCGTCGGGCTTCGGCAGCTGGTCTTCTGGCAGGCGCTGGTCCTCGGGGGTGGCCTCCCCCGGGCCGGACTGCAGCACGGGGCGGAACTGCATGTCCGCGGACGCCTGGATCAGGCGGCGGGTCTCCTCGTCCGGGACCCCGGGCAGGGAGACGACCACGTTCTGGGAGCCCTGCGTGGCGACCTCCGCCTCGGCCACGCCGGAGCCGTCCACACGCTGGCGGATGATCTCCACGGCCTGGTCCAGCTGCTCGGGGGTGACGGACTCGCCCGTCGAGGTCTGGGGGGCCAGCACCATCTGCGTGCCGCCCTCGAGGTCGAGGGCGAGCTTGGGAGCCCAGGAGGCCGCGCCGGAGGCCACGCCCCCGCCGAGGATCGCGGCCAGGACCACGAGGAGGGCGGCCAGCCAGGCCAGGGTGCGCCCGGCGGAGCCGGTGGGTGTTCTCTTCGCCATTGCTCAGGTGCTTCCGTCACATTCGAGCGGCCCCGCCAGGCGGGGCCGCGTGTGCAGGGGTGGGTGGGCCTCAGGCCAGGTCGTCGCGGCGCGGACGCGGGTCGTCGGCGTCGTCGGCGCGGTACTCGGTGCCGGGGGCGTCATCCAGACGCGACGGGTCCGTGGTGGGCGCGGCGGCCGTCTCCGGCTCCACGACGGTGGTGACGCCCTGCAGGTGCACGTCCATGCGGGTGCCCGGGGCGGTCTCCAGCGTCACCCGCTGGCCCTCGGTGTCCACGGCCACGACGGTGCCGAAGATGCCGGCGCCCGTCATGACCTCGACGCCTGGGGCGAGGGTGCTGCGCATCTGCGCCTGCTGCTGCTGCATCTTCTTGCCCTTGCGGAAGGAGAGGAAGAGCATCACCGCGAGCAGGGCGAAGGCGATGAGCATGAGCAGGCTGCCGCCACCCCCCTGGGCCTGCTGGGCGATCACGGGCAGGGTCGCGGCGGTGGCGACGGGCATGGGGGACTCCTGATGCTCGGGGTGGGCGGGCCTGTCCAGTGTAGGGGCCCGCCCTGGGCGTCACGGCCCCGGCGTGGCCTCCGGAGCGGCGAGGCCCAGGTGCTCCCAGGCCCCCGGCAGCGCGACGCGGCCACGGGGGGTCCGCGCCACCATGCCCTCGCGGATGAGGAAGGGCTCGGCCACGGTCTCCACGGTCTCGGCCTCCTCCCCCACGGCGGTGGCCAGCGTGCTGAGCCCCACGGGCCCGCCGCCGAACGTGGTGCACAGGGCCGTGAGCACGGACCGGTCGAGCCGGTCCAGGCCGCGCCCGTCGACCTCGTACATGTCCAGGGCGGCGGCGGCGTCGTGCGCGCCGACCTCGGCCAGCCCCTTCACGAGCGCCCAGTCCCGCACGCGGCGCAGCAAGCGGTTGGCGATGCGCGGGGTGCCGCGCGAGCGCCGGGCGATCTGCCGGTACCCCTCCGTGGCCAGCCGCATGTCCAGCAGCAGGGCGGAGCGGCGCAGGACGCGCTCGAGCTCCACCTCGGTGTAGAAGTCCAGATGGCCCGTGAAGCCGAAGCGGTCGCGCAGCGGCCCCGGCAGGAGGCCGGCCCGCGTGGTGGCGCCGACGAGCGTGAAGGGCGGCAGCTCGAGCGGGATCGAGGTGGCGCCGGCGCCCTTGCCCACCACGATGTCCACCCGGAAGTCCTCCATGGCCATGTAGAGCATCTCCTCGGCCGGGCGGGACATCCGGTGGATCTCGTCGAGGAAGAGCACCTCGCCCTCGGTGAGCGAGGACAGGATGGCCGCGAGGTCGCCCGCATGCTGGATCGCGGGGCCGGAGGACAGCCGCAGGGGGGCGTTCATCTCCGCGGCCACGATCATCGCCAGCGTGGTCTTGCCGAGCCCGGGCGGACCGGAGAGCAGGACGTGGTCCGCGGCGCGGTCGCGCAGCCGGGCGGAGGCGAGCATGAGGTCCAGCTGCTCGCGCACGCGCATCTGGCCCACGAACTCGTCCAGGTGCTTGGGGCGCAGCGCGGCCTCGAGCCGACGCTCCTCCGGGTCGACGGCCGCCGCGGACAGCGGCGAGGACTCCGCGCTCATCGCCCGCCTCGCACAGAGCCGGCCATGCCGACGTCGCGCAGGGTGGCACGCAGCAGCGCGGCGACGTCGCGGCCCTCGTCCAGCTCCGGGCGGGCCGCCACGGTGGCCTCGACGGCCTTGAGCGCCTCCTTCTCGGACCAGCCCAGGCCGGCCATCGCCTGCACGACGTCGGCGTGCCAGAGCGCCTCGACGGTCGGCTCGGCGCTCGCCTCGGCCTCCGCCTCGGGCACCGGCTCCCCGGTGGGCGCGAGGCGGCCGGAGAGCTCGACGATGATCTTGCGCGCCATCTTCGGCCCGATGCCGGGCACGCGGGTGAGGGTCTTCTCGTCCTCCTCGGTGACCGCCCGGCGCACGGTCTCGGGGTGGTGGACGGAGAGGATCGCCAGGGCGAGGCGGGGACCCACGCCGTTGGCCGTGATGAGCACCTCGAACACCTCGCGCTCGTCGCGGTCCGCGAAGCCGTAGAGGGTCAGGGCGTCCTCCTTGACCACGAGGTGGGTCTGCACCGCCCCCGGCCGGCCCTCGTGCAGGGTGGCCAGCGTCTGCGGGGTGGCGGAGAACTGCACACCCAGGCCGCCGACGGCGATGACCGCCCGGTCGAGGGCCACGTGCTCGACGGTGCCGCTGAGCGAGGCGATCATGAGGGGCCCTCCTGTCGGGACGGACGGACGCCGGTCGGCGCGGATTCGAACATATCATCGAACGCCGGCCCGGCAGCGGCCTACCGGCGTCGCCCGCCGCCCGCCGAGCGCTCGGCGTCGA
>NZ_KV825219.1:0-5615 GCF_001816085.1 Micrococcus sp. HMSC31B01 | reverse complement strand
GCACCGCCCGGTCCGCGGGGTCGACGCCGGAGGCCAGCCCTACGACGCCGCCGACCCGGACGCCCAGCTCTGGGTGGCCGCCACCCTCTACGCGATGGGGGAGCAGGTGCGCCGCCGGATGTGGGGCGCCCTCGACGCCGAGGACGCCGACCGCCTCTACCGCGGGTACGCCCCGCTCGCCACGAGCCTCGAGGTCCCCGCCTCCGCCTGGCCGGTCGACCGCGCGGCGTTCGCGGACTACTGGGACGACCGGGTGGCCCGGCTCGAGGTCACGGACGACGCGCGGCGGGTCGCCGCCGACTTGTTCTCCGGCCATGGCGTCCCCGCGCCGCTGCGAGCCGCCCTGCCCCTGGCCCGGTTCGTCACCGCCGGTCTCCTCCCGGGGCGCGTGCGCGCCGGCCTCGGCTGGTCCTGGAGCGGGCGGGACTCCGTCCGGGAGGCACGCCTCTGGGGGCTGGCGCGCACCGTGTACCGGCCGCTGCCGGCGACGGTGCGCGGCGTCGTCGTGGGCTGGGTCCTGCGGGGGCTGCCCCGGACGCGGGAGCCGCGTGGCGCCGTCGTCGCGGAGGCGACCAGCCGGGATGTCCGCCCCGTCTGGGAGGATGGTGCCGATGTCTGACTACCAGCCCCGCCGCCCCGGATCGAAGCCCACCCCGAACCGCCAGAGGGACCGCGCCGGCAAGCCGGCCCTCGGCCGCCCCGAGCGCGGCCTGATCGACGAGTCCGAGGCGCGCCAGCTCGCCGAGGACCGGGAGCGCATGCGCCGCGCCGGCGTCGGCCACCAGCTCTCCGCGCCCAAGCGCCGCGAGGCCGCCACCGCCGAGCGCCCCCAGGTGATGCCGAAGACCGAGGGCTGGACCCAGCCGATGGGCCCGGACGGCCGACCGCAGCTGCAGTTCAAGCAGCCGCGCGTCTCCCAGCCGCCCACCCACCTGGCCGACCTCACGCTGAAGGAACGGCAGGAGAAGGCCAAGGAGATCGGGCTGCCGGCGTTCCGCGCCAAGCAGCTCTCGGTGCACTACTTCGAGCACTACACCACCGATCCGGAGCAGATGACGGACCTGCCCAAGGACAAGCGGGAGGCGATCGCGGAGGCGTTCTTCCCGCCGCTGCTCACCGAGGTCCGGCGCATGGAGACCGACCGCGGGGACACCGTCAAGTTCCTGTGGCGGCTGTTCGACGGCGCGCTCGTGGAGTCCGTGCTGATGCGGTACCCCGGCCGCGTGACGCTGTGCGTGTCCAGCCAGGCCGGCTGCGGGATGAACTGCCCGTTCTGCGCCACCGGCCAGGCCGGGCTGACCCGCAACATGTCCACGGCGGAGATCGTGGAGCAGATCGTGCTGGCCAACCAGGTGATCGCCCAGGGCGGACTGGGCGGCAAGCGCAAGGACGGCGGGCACGACGCCGACCGCGTCACCAACGTCGTGTTCATGGGCATGGGTGAGCCCCTGGCCAACTACAAGCGCGTGATGGCCGCCGTGCACCGCATGGTGGACCCCTCGCCCGAGGGTCTGGGCATGTCCGCGCGGAACATCACGCTGTCCACCGTCGGCCTGGTGCCGGCCATCCGGAAGCTGGCCGAGGAGGGCGTGCCGCTGACGTTCGCGCTGTCCCTCCATGCGCCGGACGACGAGCTGCGCGACGAGCTGATCCCCGTGAACTCGCGCTGGAAGGCGGACGAGGCGATCGACGCCGCGTACGACTACTTCGTGGCCACCGGGCGCCGGGTGTCCATCGAGTACGCGCTCATCAAGGACATGAACGACCACGCGTGGCGCGCCGACCTGCTGGCCAAGAAGCTCAACGCCCGGGGCAAGGGCTGGGTGCACGTGAACCCGATCCCGCTGAACCCGACGCCGGGCTCCATCTGGACCGCCTCGGAGAAGGACGTGACGCGCGAGTTCGTGGACCGGCTCAACGCCGCCGGCATCCCCACCACCCTGCGTGACACCCGTGGCAAGGAGATCGACGGCGCGTGCGGCCAGCTGGCGGCCGAGGACGTCGACTGACCCGCCGAGGCCCCTCGCGCGGCGCTCACCGGCCCGTCCGCGGACAAGTCGCGAGGCCGGCGTCGGGAGGCGCCGTCAGAAGCGGACGGTCTCGCTGTCGCCCGGGTGGGCCTCGCCGCCGGTGACCTTGGCCTTCACCAGCTCGACGGCGGTGGCCACCGCGCCCGGGGACTCCCAGAACTGGGCGGTCTGCACATCCACGCGCACGAGCACGATCTGCGGATCCTCGGGGCTCGAGCCCTCACCGAAGAACGCCTCGGTGGCCGGGTTCCAGAACTCCTTCTTGCGCGCGTCGTCGCGGACGAGCTGACCGTGGCCCGCGAGGGAAGCCCAGAAGTCCTTGTCCTGCACGGCGACGTTGACCGGGCGCTGCGGAGCGTCCGCGGCGACGTCGGAGGTGGCGCGTGTGAGGAACCAGAGCGTGCCGCCGTCCTCCGCCTGCTGCAGGCCCATCGGGCGGGTGACGAGCGTGCCGTCCTGCTCAGCGGTGGTCAGCATGCAGACGTTCACCTTCGCGAGCTTCTCGAGCAGACGGGCGCGGGGATCCTGGGTGCCCATGGCGTGACTCCTTCGTCGTCGGGTGCCGGCGCCCTGATGCGGCCACCGGCTCGTAGCACCGACCCTAGGCACGGCCAGGCGGGCCCTGACCAGCGCTCAGCGGCGCACGGCCGCGGCGAGCCAGTCGACGGCGAGGGCGTAGCCCTGGACGCCCGCCCCGGCGATCACGACGTCGGCGACGGCGGAGACGTGCGAGTGGTGCCGGAACGCCTCGCGCCGGTGGACGTTGGAGATGTGCACCTCGGCGATCGGCCGGTCGGCGGCGGCGAGGGCGTCGCGGATCGCGATGGAGGTGTGCGAGTACGCGGCGGGGTTGATGAGGACGCCCGCGTGGGAGGTGCGGGCCTCCTGGATCCAGTCGATGAGCTCGCCCTCGTGGTTGGACTGTCGGAAGTCCACGGTCAGCCCGTGCTCGGCCGCGCGGGCCTCGGTGAGCGCACGGACGTCGTCGAGGGCGGCCGTGCCGTAGACCTCGGGCTCGCGGGTGCCGAGCAGGTTCAGGTTGGGGCCGTTGAGCACGAGCAGGGGCAGGGCGGGAGTGGCGGTCATGCGGTCAGTCTAGGAAGCGACGACGACGGCTCCCGTCTCGGCCACGACAGTGCGTGGAAGGCGCCCGTTTCCCGAACGAAAGTGCCGGGACACGCCGCCGTTTCCCGAACGAAAGCGGGGGTGGGGCGGAATAGGTGCGGCGGGGTGTCCGTTGTGGTCGGCAGGACGATCGCCGGCGTGAACGCGTCGGCCCCGCTGACGAAAGGACCCACCGTGGCCACCAAGGACCTGACCCTCGAGGAGTTCGGCTCCACCGTCGCCGAGAACGACACCGTGCTCGTGGACTTCTGGGCCGGCTGGTGCGGCCCGTGCCGCCAGTTCGCCCCCGTGTTCGAGGCCGCCTCGGAGAAGCACGAGGACGTCGTGTTCGCCAAGGTCGACACGGAGGACCAGCAGCAGCTGGCGGCGATGGCCGGCATCACCTCCATCCCCACGCTCATGGCCTTCCGCGGCGGTGTGCTCGTGTTCTCCCAGGCCGGCGCCCTGCCGGGCACCGCGCTCGAGCAGCTGCTCGACCAGGTCAAGGGCCTCGACATCGCGGAGGTCCGCCGCATGGCCGAGGAGCAGCAGGGCCAGCAGGGCGACGCCGAGCCGGGGCAGGACGAGGCCGTGCAGTCCACCGCCGCCCACCTCGACGACGTCAACGGCCGCTGACGGCCCGCACGGCGTCGCCGCTCCGCCCGCTCACCGCGGGTCGAACGCCCCCTGCTGCCACTGCTCCACGAGCCACGGGCTGAACGCCCGGGGGACGGCGGCCAGGGCGGCGGCCAGATCGGCCGGCTCCACCCAGCACCACTCCGCGACCTCGTCCCGCTCCGGGGCGGGGTCGCCGTGCATCCGGGCCCGGAACACCGGGCAGATCTCGTGCTCCTCCATGCCGGAGGCGTCTGCGGCCCGGTAGCGGAAGTCGGGGAGCACCTCGACGACGTCGGACACCTCCACGCCCAGCTCCTGCGGGGCGCGGCGCAGCACGGCCTCCGCGGGGGACTCGCCGGGGCCGGGGTGTCCACAGAACCCGTTGGTCCACACCCCGGGGAACGCCGCCTTGCCCAGCGCCCGTCGGGTGAGCAGGAACCGGCCGGCCTCGTCGTACACGTGACAGGAGAAGGCCAGGTGCAGGGGCGTGCCGCCGTCCTCGGTGCGGCGGTGGACCGTGGCCTTGGCCTCCGTGCCCACGGTCTCGCCCGCCGGGGACAGCAGGACCACGCGCTCGACGTCGTCGGGGCCTGCGACCGGGACGTGCGAGGCCGCCATCCACGGTCGGGCGACGGGGGAGGGGTGGTCGTGCGGGGAGGGCGTGGCCGGGGTCTGCATGCCTCTCAGTGTGGCAGGCGAGCCGGGCCGCCCACCGGATGTGGGCTACGTCACCTCAGCCCGATACCGGCGGCCGGGCGTGGCTAGAGTGCTGAGGTCGGCGCCACACCCCGGCGCGTCCCACGTCACTCGAGGAGAGCACCCCCATGGCCTTCGCCGCCCTGTCCCGTTCCGCCCGTCTCGCCGGCCTGTCCGCCGCCGCGCTGCTGGCCCTCACCGCGTGCGGCGGTCAGGACTCGTCCGACGCCGACGCGTCCGCCTCGACGACGGCGCCCGCCTCCGCGTCCGCGCATGGTGCGGAGTCGTCGTCCGCCTCGGCGTCGTCGCTGTCCGCGGCCCCGGCCGACTACGAGGCCGGCACGTGCTTCACCGCCCCGCTCGGCGCCCGTGACCTGTCCTCCTTCGAGACCACCGACTGCGAGGGCGCCCACACCGCGGAGTACCTCTGGGCCGTGCCGGCCGTGGCCGAGGGTGAGGAGGCCGACCCGGCCGCCGCCCAGACCTGCACCGCCCAGGCCCAGCGCCTGAGCGAGGAGAAGGAGGACCAGCTGAACGGGGCCGTCCTGACCTCCTCCGAGCTGGGCAACTACGGCACCGACGAGAAGCACTGCGTCGTGTACGGGGTCTCCGGTGAGTGGGAGGGTCAGATCGTGGACCCGGAGATCACCCTGGAGACGGCGTCCGCCGACGCCTGATCCCGACGGCGGCCCCGTGCGTCGTGAGATCGCGTCACCCGGGGTCGCCGCGGATGGACGCGGGACCGGCGCGGCCCGTAGTGTCTTCTCCGTCCGGAAGTTAGACGGTCGAACAGATGCGGCGGTCGGTGCCGCGTCGTGTCCGCCACCGAGGAGGCGCCATGGGTGAAGCGAGGACGGGCGGCGAGGCCGCGCTCTCCGGGGTGACCGCCGAGCTGGACGCCGCGCTCCGACATGCCGCGGCCCAGGCACCCGGATCCGCCGCCTTCGCCGAGCTGCTCGACTCGCTCCACGTCCATGTGGGCGCCGGCAAGCTCATCCGCCCCCGTCTCGTCGAGCTCGGCTGGCGCCTGGCGACCGCCGACCCGGTCCCTCCGTCCGGCCGCGCTGCCGTCGACCGACTCGGGGCCGCCTTCGAACTGCTGCACACCGCGCTGCTCGTCCACGACGACGTCATCGATCGGGACGTGCTGCGGCGCGGCCAACCCGC
>NZ_KV825218.1:0-4660 GCF_001816085.1 Micrococcus sp. HMSC31B01 | reverse complement strand
CCAGCAGTCCGGCGCCCTCGGCGACCGCGAGCGCGCCCGTCGCGCCGCCGCCGGGGGTGGGCTCGCCGGAGGCGAGGCGCCCCAGATAGCTCTCGATGCTCTCGTCGCGGATCATGCCCCCACGGTGCCAGACCGGGCCCGACCGCGGCCCGCCCTCAGGCGCGCTCCCAGGAGGCGACCGGCCCCGGGACGATCGTGAACAGCGGGTGCACGTCGGGGACGGGCGTGTCCGACCACCGTTCGAGCCAGGCGGGGCTGCGCGCGGCCAGCTTGGCGCACAGGTGACGCCACTCCAGGTCGCGCTGGCCCGTGGTGGCCGGGATCGGTGCGAGACCGGCGGGCGGGATGCGCACCGCGCCGTCGGGGGCGGGGCACGGCCGGTCGATCCGGGAGTGGTCGAAGCGATAGCCGCGCGCCGTGGCCTCGGCCTCGAGGCCGGAGAGGAACGCGCCGATCGCGCCGGACGGGTCCGGGTGCTCCCGGAACCTCAGCAGCTGCGGGTGGTCCCGATACCCGCGCGTGCGGCCGGCCAGGACGGCCTGCGCGAGCAGGGCCTCGCGCCAGGCGCCCGTCAGGCCCTGACGGTCGAGGTGGCGGGGGTGAAGGGTCCACAGACGCATGCCCCCATCCTGCCAGCGCGGGGCAACCCGGGGACGTGGGGCTGAAACGTGGCCCGCGCGTGGGGCAGGATGGGTGGACGCGGACGGAGCACACCGACCCGCGTCGACGCACGAGGAGGCCACCATGTCCCAGGAGCAGATCCGCCCACGCCCGTCCGGCGGCGACGACGAGACCGGCGCCGCGGCGGGCCAGGCGCACGTGAAGCCCGCGGCCCAGGACCAGGGCCTGGACAGCCTGCTGGACGAGATCGACTCGGTGCTGGAGTCCAACGCCGAGGAGTTCGTCAAGGGCTTCGTCCAGAAGGGCGGCCAGTGACCGACGCGGACCGCGCCCGCCGGATCTTCGGGCTGGAGACGGAGTACGGCGTCCAGCATTGGAACCCGCAGGGGCGCCCGCTCAGCCCCGAAGAGGTCGTCCGCTACCTCTTCCGGCCCGTGGTCGAGTGGGGGCGGTCCTCGAACGTGTTCGTGTCCAACGGCTCCCGGCTCTATCTCGACGTCGGGTCCCACCCCGAGTACGCGACCGCCGAGTGCTCGACGCTCGACGAGCTCATCGCCTCGGACGGGGCGGGGGACCTGCTGCTGCACGACCTCGTGGTCCAGGCCGAGGAGCGCATGGCCGCGGACGGGGTCGGCGGCCGGATCCACCTCTACCGCAACAACGCCGACTCCTCGGGAAGTTCCTACGGCTCCCACGAGAACTACCTGCTGCGCCGGCGCACCGAGTACCGGCGGCTCACCGAGGCGCTCGTCCCGTTCCTCGTCTCCCGGCAGATCCTCGTGGGCGCGGGCCGCGTCGTGCCCGCCGGCACGTGGCCCGAGGGCGAGGGCCCGGCCCACTTCGCGTTCTCCCAGCGCGCCGACTTCGTGCAGGACGGCGTGTCCTCCTCCACCACGCGGTCCCGGCCGATCATCAACACGCGGGACGAGCCGCACGCGGACGCCTCCGAGTACCGGCGCCTCCACGTGATCGTGGGGGACACGAACCTCTCCGAGCACACCCACCTGCTGCGCTTCGGCGCCACCGACCTGCTGCTGCGGATGATCGAGGCGGGCTTCCCGCTCGGGGACCGCGTCGTCGCCCACCCCACCCGCGCGGTGCGGCAGATCTCCCACGACCTCACCGGCACGGCCCGCATCGCGCTCCGGGAGGGGGAGGCCTCCGCGCTCGAGCTGCAGGAGCACTACCTCGAGCGGGCCCGCGCCTTCGTCGCCGCGGAGGGTGCCCACCACGACCGGGTGGGGGAGGTCCTCACCCTGTGGGGCGAGGTGCTCGACGCCGTCCGCACCGGTGACCGGTCCCGCATCGAGGACCGCATCGACTGGGCGATCAAGCTGCGCCTGCTGGAGGACTACCGGGCCCGCCACGACCTGGGCTGGGACGCGCCCCGCCTCGCCCAGCTGGACCTGGCCTTCCACGACATCGACCCCGACCGGGGGCTGTTCCGCATGCTGCGGCGGCGCGGCGCCGTCGCGCGCCTGCTGCCCGAGGACGCCGCCCGGTCCGCCGTGGAGGCCGCCCCGCCCACCACCCGGGCCCGCGTGCGCGCGGACTTCGTGGCCCGCGCCCGGGAGCGCGGCCTGGACTACGCCGTCGACTGGACGACCCTGAAGCTCACCGACCATCCGCTGCACGCGATCGTGACGAAGGACCCGTTCGACACGTCGTCGGCCGCCGTCGACCGGCTGTTCGAGCGGATCGCCTGACAGCGCGCGTCCAGGACGCGCCGTTAGGGTGACCCGCATGAGTTCGTTCCAGACCCCCCAGCCCCCGACGGCCCGCCGCCGTCGCCGCCTGCTGCCGCTGCTGTCCCTCGGCGCCGCGGGCCTGATGCTGGCCACCGCCTGCGCTACCGGCGACGACGGCGCGGACCAGCCCCACAGCGACGCCGCGTCGGCCTCCACGTCGGCCGCCCCCGAGCGGGCGGCCGTCGGCGAGGGCCAGGGGGAGCCGGACGCCCTGACGGGTGTCACCTTCACGGAGGGCGACGGCGGGGCGCCGACGGTCGAGATCGACGGGGAGATCGACACCGGCCAGCCCACCACGCGCGTGCTGACCGCCGGCGAGGGGGAGCAGGTGCAGGAGGGCGACGTCCTGAAGATGTCGATCGCCGTCGTCGATCCGGCCAGCGGCGAGGTGGTCGCCGAGAACTTCAGCGGCGAACCGGAAGCCGTGCCCGTGGACGACCAGCTCAAGTCCATGAACCCGGAGATCCACGAGATGCTGGTGGGCAACGGCGCCGGCACGATCGTCGCCGCGTACAGCCCCGAGTACGACGTCTCCGTCCCGCAGACCGAGAGCGCGTCGCCGAGCGCCTCCCCCTCCACCCAGACGCAGCCCGCCCAGCTGTTCGTCTACAAGATCGACGCCATCCTGCCGAAGCAGGCCGAGGGCGAGGAGGTGACCGAGCGGGACGAGCGCCTGCCCGACGTCACCGTGGACGAGGAGAGCGGCCGGCCGAGCATCGCGAAGCCCGACGGCGAGGCGCCCCAGGAGCTGGTGGTCCAGCCCCTGATCGAGGGCGAGGGCCGCGAGGTCGGCGCGGACGACACCGTGACCGTGCAGTACGAGGGCGTGACGTGGTCCGACGGCGAGGTCTTCGACTCGTCCTGGGAGACGGGCCAGGCCATCACGTTCTCCCTCAACCGGGTCATCGAGGGCTGGAAGGAGGGTCTGGCCGGCCAGAAGGTGGGCTCGCGCGTCCTCCTGTCGATCCCGGCCGAGAAGGCCTACGGTGAGCAGGGCAGCCCGCCGGACATCGGCGAGAACGAGCCCCTGCTGTTCGTCGTGGACATCCTGGACGCCCAGGCGTCCGCCACCCCGTCGGCGAACTGACCCCGTCCACGAGAACCCAAGAGGAGAGCACCGTGTCCTTCGGACAGCGCGACTACGACCGCACCAAGCCCGAGATCGACTTCCCGGGCGAGACCCCGCCCACCGAGCTCGTGGTGGAGGACCTGATCGAGGGCTCCGGCCCGGCCGTCGAGGCCGGCTCCCGCGTGCAGGTCCACTACGTGGGCGTGGCCTGGTCCACCGGCGAGGAGTTCGACGCCTCGTGGAACCGCGGCACCCCGCTGCCCCTGACCGTCGGCGTCGGCCAGGTCATCGCCGGCTGGGACCAGGGCCTGCTCGGCATGAAGGTCGGCGGCCGCCGCCGCCTCGAGATCCCGCCGCACCTGGGCTACGGCGCCCGCGGCGCCGGCTCCGCGATCGGGCCGAACGAGACGCTCATCTTCGTCTGCGACCTCGTCTCGGTCGACTGACCCCGGGCCCCGTGACCCCACCCGCCCCGCGGCGCGCCGGCGACGAGGCCGCCGAGCGCATCATCTCGCTGCTGTGGCTGCTGCTCTCGGCACCGCACGGTCTCGAGCGTGACCGGATCCGACGGCAGGTCGTCGGCTACGAGGGGCTCACGGACGCCGCCTTCGAGAAGCTCTTCCAGCGGGACCGCCGCGTGCTGCGCGCCGTGGGGGTCCCGCTGGAGACCCTCGAACCCGCGGGCTTCGACAAGGGCGAGGCGGGGGTGCGGCACCGCGTCGTCCGCGATGCGCTGCTACTGCGCGACCTCGACCTCACCGTGGACGAGCGCCGCGCCCTCGTGCGGGCGCGTCGCCTGTGGGGTGACTCGCCGCTGCGCGCCGACGTCGTCCGCGCCGTGGGCCTGCTGTTCCAGCCGGCCACCGACCTCACGGGCGACGACGAGCTGGCCGGGTACCACACCCTCATGCCCCGGGCCGACCCCCGGCTCGAGGCCCTCACCCAGGCCGTGGCCGACGAGGCCGTGCTGCGCTTCCCCTACCGCGACGCGCGGGGGCGGGCCACCCGGCGCACCGTGCGGGCCTGGTTCCTCACCCTCGTGCGCGGCCGCTGGTACCTCACCGGCTGGGACCTCGACCGCGGCGCCGAGCGCAGCTTCCGGCTCACCCGGATGGAGGGGGAGCCGCGCCGCGTCGAGCGGGCGACGGACGCCCCCGGCCGTCCCGAGGACCACGACCACGCCGGCCTCGTGGCGCGCCTGGCCGGGCAGGCCGACGCCGAG
>NZ_KV825217.1:0-3024 GCF_001816085.1 Micrococcus sp. HMSC31B01 | reverse complement strand
GCTAGCGGGATTTGAACCCACGACCTCTTGACCCCCAGGCGTCCAGACGGTGCGATCGAGACCGAAATTCGCGTGATTCCGGACCTCAGATCATGCTGAGCACGTCACGAGATGCATGGTTCGCATGATTTTGGTCCCCAATTGGTCCCCCTCCCCGAAGGCGCGCGGGAGCCTGAAAAGGAGCTTCGTTGGCGCGCAGATGGTCAGAGATCCGGCCGACACGCTCTTCGCTTCGTCAGCGGGCGTGACTTCGATAAGGGGGTTCTTGCCCTTCTCCCCCGCGACGCACCAACAGCCCGCCGACCGATGCTCAGCGACATGCATGAGCGAGACTGATCCCCTGCGGCATCGTCGTGGTCGCCCCGAGGTGTCGGCGGTGGAGGAGATAATTTGGCTGTGATCAAACGTCCACCGGATCTCATGGCGCAAATCGAGCGTGACCTTCTCGATGAGAAACCGCTCGACACTCTGCTCCGCAAACTCATCCTGCTCGGCGGAAGCGCAGGCTCACCCGAGCTTCGCAACTGGGCGTCGGTAGAGCTCCGCGGCTACGGGCGGGACGCGGAGCTGCCCCTGTACCGAACTGTGTCCGCTCCGCTGCAAATCGACGGCACCGTTCCAGGCGGGATCGTGCGCCACGAGACAATCGGCGCGATGGACATTCCCGACTTCGCTCGCGACGAAATCAACGAGCAAGTTCCACTTCGAATGGGCGTGAGCGAGATCCACAGCATGGTGGATCAGCACCGAACCGACAGAATGGTCAAGCTCCAGCCACCGGGTGCTCCCGACCTCGTCACCTATATGAACGGCACCCGGGAGATGAACGGCCACATCACTGCGCTCTACTGGAGCGTCAGCACTATCGCGCTCGCAGGCGTGCTCGACCAGATTCGCACTCGCTTAGCCGAACTCATCGCCGAGCTGCGCTCCGCAACCCCACAGGGCCAGAACCTACCAACCCCAACGCAGGCAGCCAACGCCGTGAACTTCGTCATCAACGGGCGCGGGAACCGCGTGAGCATCGCACAGGCCGCGGACGGCAGCACGATCACTGCTGCCCCCGAAGAAGCGAAGCCGCGCTTCTGGACGCGAGCAAAGCTCGTCGGTGCAGCGGCCGTTGGACTCGCCACGATCGCAGGAACGGTCATCGCGGCACTCCAACTGCCGATCTGGTGAGGTAATCGAGAGGAAGCCATGACCACGCATACACCCCGAACAGTCACGTCCGTGCTGGCGGAAGTGGGAACCGACAGCGTCACCATTACGTGGGGGCTCGGAGAGCCAGTCGATGTCGGCGATGTCGAGTTCTTCGGCTATGGCATCTATTACTACGACCCGACCGGCAACGGCGGAAAACGACTCGGCGTTCGCTTCGGCGACGCGATCACGGCGTGGGTCTTCGACAACGCCAGTGCCACCCAGGCTAACTACGAGGCCTCGTCCGTCACGGCCACGAAGGACGCCGTGACGGTGCACTTCCACGACGCAAGTCTGGGCCTGGACGCGGTGGGCACGATCGCGGCCTACGCACACGTCAACGGTCACGATACGCAGGCCGAACTACCTGTCACGCTTCTGCATTGACATGAGCGATCTCCAACTTCCTGGCGGCGAAGAGACGTTCGGTGAACATCTCGTCGAGAACCTCTTCGCAACGTGGATTGATCGCGACCTCGAACAGCGCGCAACCGAGCTCACGCGGGCGCACGTGTACCGCGCGGTGGTTGAGCTCCCGCCATCGGGTGGTGCACCGATCGTCCGAATCAACGAGGAGGTGTCGCTGCAGGCGCGGGCGGTCGCATCGGCGCCCATCAAGAAGGGCGAGCCGGTCACTGCAGAGAACATCAGCAGTCTCGAAGCCTTCTGGCCTGTCGATGTCGACCCGAACAGCGGATGGCTGGCCTACATCATCGTCGGCGAGTCCGCATACATTGCCTTCGACTTGCGCTACAACAAACAGCGCAGTGCCGAGTTGCTCAGCCTTGCTGACGACTACCTCGACGTAGTCGAAGCGGTCCGGGAGTTCGCGCTGCGACCAGCCGTCGACAATCTCCTCTCCGCGGCGGAACTCACCGTTCAGGCGCAGATGCTCGCGCAGTCGCAGGAGACGAAGTTCCACAACGTGCGAGATCGGTGGCTGCGTGAGAACGAACGGCTTGGCAATGCGCCGGAAGGCTTCTTCGCCACGCTCCAGCGGCTCCGGCGAGAACGAGGGGCCGCGAGGTACGGCGACGGCGTCTTAGGAGTAACAGCCGACGAGGTGCCAGCCTTGATTGCGACCGTCCGCTCGATGGTCGAGCACGCAGCCAATCAGATCGGGCTGGTCGCGGCCGACACAAGTTCACTGAGCAGCAGGTCTCCTCAATAATCGTTGGGCGTGAGGAACGAACGCTCGATCGGCTCAGCCCGGCATCTACATCGTGAAGTTGACCGCGAAACGTCCAAACGGCGTCGTCGAGGCCCGAATCCGCGTAGTTCTAGGCCTCAGATAATGCAGAGGATGTCACGAGAAGCATGAATTGCATGTGTTTGGTCCCCCACGTGGGGGTCAGAAGAGACGATCATCAAGAGGATCAAGCAACGTGATCTGCAACTGGTCACGCCCGTCGGGATGCTCAAGCTCGACTCGAAGCGCAAACCCCGTGTCCAAAATGCTCTGGATATCTGAGTGGTCTCTGGCCGAGATCGTCCCCAACAGCTGCACGCCTTGGTAGAGGCCGAACGGAGCGGGATGAGTCTCGCCCTCTATCTCCGCCAGGCGTAGCGGGATAGAGCCTGTAGTAGGCGCAGCCTGAAGGTGGACAGGCACGTTCGCCACGTTGCGATCGAGCAAGTTCTTCAGCAGGCTTCGCCGTCGCTGACGCGTAAAGTCGAGGAGATCAATTACCTCAGAGGTCGATGCGGCAAACTCTTGGCGCCAGCCGGACACGCCTAGTGATGCCAGATGCTCTCTCAACACGTCCAGTTCCGCTACCCGATCGAAGCGACTTGCCACTAGGTGTAAGAGGTCATGACGTTGTT
>NZ_KV825216.1:0-2425 GCF_001816085.1 Micrococcus sp. HMSC31B01 | reverse complement strand
CCGCGTCGGCGCGGCGGGCCAGGCCGGCGGCGACGAGGCCGGCGAACAGCGGGTGCGGGCGGGTCGGCCGGGAGGAGAACTCCGGGTGGGCCTGCGTGGACACGTAGTACGGGTGCACGTCCCGGGGCAGCTCCACGAACTCCACGAGGGCGCCGTCCGGGGAGGTGCCGCAGATCGCGAGACCGGCCTCCTCGAGGCGGTCGCGGTAGGCGTTGTTCACCTCGTAGCGGTGGCGGTGGCGCTCGGTCACCTCGGTGGTGCCGTAGGCCTCGGCCACCACGGAGCCCGGGCGCAGGGTCGCGGGGAAGGCGCCCAGGCGCATGGTGCCGCCGAGGTCCCCCTCGCCGGCCACGATCTGCTCCTGCTCGGCCATGGTGGCGATCACGGGCGAGGCGGTCTCCGGGTCGAACTCGGTGGAGTCCGCGTCCTCCAGGCCGAGGACGTTGCGGGCGTACTCGATGACCATGGACTGCAGGCCCAGGCACAGACCCAGCGTCGGGATCCGCTGCTCGCGGGCGTGCCGCAGCGCGCCGAGCTTGCCCTCGAGCCCGCGCACGCCGAAGCCGCCGGGCACACACACGGCGTCGACGTCCGCGAGCGCCACCGCCGCGCCCTCGGGGGTGGCGCACTCGTCCGCGGCCACCCAGCGGATGCCCACCTTGGCCCGGTGGGCGAAGCCACCGGCGCGCAGCGCCTCGGTGACGGACAGGTAGGCGTCCGGCAGGTCCACGTACTTGCCCACGAGCGCCACCGTGAGCTCGTGCTCCGGGTGGTGCACGGCGTCCATGAGGGCATCCCACGCGGTCCAGTCCACGTCCTTGAACTTCAGGTCCAGGGACTGCACCACGTGGGCGTCGAGGCCCTGGTCGTGGATGACGCGGGGGATGTCGTAGATGGAGGGGGCGTCGGCGCAGTTGACGACGGCGTCCTGCGGGACGTCGCACATGCGGGCGATCTTGCCGCGGACATCGTCGGGGACGGCCCGGTCCGAGCGCAGCACGATCGCGTCCGGCTGGATGCCGATCGAGCGCAGGGCGGCCACGGAGTGCTGTGTGGGCTTGGTCTTGAGCTCCTGCGAGGGGCCGATGTACGGCACGAGGGAGACGTGCAGGAAGAAGACGTCGTCGCGGCCGACGTCCTGGCGGACCTGGCGGGCGGCCTCGAGGAAGGGCTGCGACTCGATGTCGCCGACGGTGCCGCCGATCTCCGTGATGATCACGTCCGGGGCGGGGCGGTCGCCGCGGGGCTCCGCGGGCAGGCGCATCCGGCGGCAGATCTCGTCGGTGATGTGCGGGATGACCTGGACGGTGTCCCCGAGGTACTCGCCGCGGCGCTCGCGGGCGATCACGGTGGAGTACACCTGGCCGGTGGTCACGTTGTCCAGGCCGTCGAGGTCCTCGTCGAGGAAGCGCTCGTAGTGGCCGATGTCCAGGTCCGTCTCGGCGCCGTCCTCGGTGACGAACACCTCGCCGTGCTGGAACGGGTTCATGGTGCCCGGGTCCACGTTGAGGTAGGGGTCGAGCTTCTGCATCACCACCCTGAGCCCGCGCGCCTTGAGCAGGTGGCCGAGCGAGGAGGCCGTGAGCCCCTTGCCGAGGGAGGAGGCGACACCGCCGGTCACGAACACGTGACGGGTGACGCGCGTGGACGTCTGAGTACGAGAAGTTCGTTTCACCACGGATTTTGAGCGTATCAGGTGCGGGGCTCAGCGCGCGCGCGGATGCGCGGCGGAGTAGACCTCGCGCAGGGAGTCCACGGTGACGAGGGTGTACACCTGCGTGGTGGTCACGGACGCGTGCCCGAGCAGCTCCTGGACCACGCGGACGTCCGCGCCGCCGGCCAGCAGGTGCGTGGCGAAGCAGTGGCGCAGGGTGTGGGGCGAGACGTCCGCCTCGAGGCCGGCGCGCTCGGCCGCCCGCTTCAGCACGGCCCACGCGGACTGCCGGGAGAGCCGGCCCCCGCGGGCGTTGACGAACAGGGCGGGCGTGGAGCGTGTGACTCCCGTCATGATCGTGGGCCGTCCCCGCACCAGCCATGCGTCGAGCGCGGCGGCCGCGTAGGAGCCGATCGGCACCACGCGCTCCTTGGACCCCTTGCCGAACAGGCGGACCACGGGCTGGCCGCCGTCGTCCCCGGTCTGCGCGAGCCCCACCACGTCGTCGACGTCGAGGCCGACCACCTCGGAGATGCGGGCGCCGGTGCCGTAGAGGAACTCGAGCAGCGCGCGGTCCCGCAGTCCGGCGGGGGTGTCGACGGGCACGGCCTCCAGCAGCGCCGTCACCTGCTCCACGGGGAGCGCCTTCGGCAGGCGGTCGCCCGGCTTCGGCGGGTGGACGTCGCGGGCGGGGTCGGCGGGCGTGAGTCCCTCGAGGGCCCAGAACCGGTGCAGGCCGCGCACGGCCGCGAGCACGCGGGCCGCCGAGCG
>NZ_KV825215.1:0-827 GCF_001816085.1 Micrococcus sp. HMSC31B01 | reverse complement strand
GGCACCGATGATGGCGATGCGCAACGGGCGATCGGGCCTCGAGGCCGAGGGGGTCAGGGTCATGCTCGTGCTCCTTCGGAGGTCGGGTTCAGGGTCAAGATCGGGGCAGGGGCGGCGGCCGCAGGCGCGCCGGTGGCGTAGGGGCTCAAGCGCACGACGTCGCCCACGACGATCACGGCGGGGTTCTCCACACCGACGGCGGCCGCCTGCGCGGCGATGGTCTCCACCGTGCCCACGGTGACCCGCTGGTCCGGCATCCAGCCGCGCTCGATGATCGCCACGGGCGTCGCACCGTCGAGGCCGCGCTCCGTCAGTCGGCGCGCGGTGTCCGCGAGCCGACGCACGCCCATCAGCAGGACGAGCGTGTGGTCGGCCCGGGTGGGCACTTCGGCCAGCTCTTCGTGGCCGGTCACCAGCGTGAAGCCGGTGGCGACGCCGCGATGGGTGACCGGGATCCCCGCGGCGGCGGGCACCGAGACGGCGCTCGTGACACCGGGGACCACCTCGACGTCGACGCCATGGGCGCGGCAGTGCGCTGCCTCCTCGCCGCCGCGGCCGAGCACGTACGGGTCGCCGCCCTTGAGCCGGACGACGAGGCGGCCGGCCCGGGCCTCCCGGACCAGGACGGCGTTGATCTCGTCCTGCGTGGCCAGGTGGTTCCCGGGGGCCTTGCCGACCTCGATCACGGGCACCGCCGGGTCCAGCTCGGCCAGGAGGGCGCGCGGGCCCAGCCGGTCGGCGACCACCACGTCGGCCTCCGCGAGCAGCTGTCGGCCGCGCACGGTGATGAGCCCGGAGTCGCCGGGGCCGCCGCCGACGAGGGCCAC
>NZ_KV825214.1:0-3806 GCF_001816085.1 Micrococcus sp. HMSC31B01 | reverse complement strand
CGGGGCGCCCGTCGCGCGGACGTCGCGGGCCAGGCGCCACGCGCGGGCCAGGAACTTGCCGGCGGCGCCCGGGGCGACGTCGGCCCAGTCCACGTCGTCCTCGGGCGGCGAGGCGAACACCATGGTCAGGCGCACGGCGTCGACGCCGAACTCGTCCAGCTGGTCGCCCAGGTCCACGCCGTTGCCCAGCGACTTGGACATGGCCTTGCCGCCGTTGAGCACCTGGCCCTGGTTGAGCAGGGCGCGGAACGGCTCGGTGAAGGGCACCAGGCCGAGGTCGTGCAGGGCCTTGGTGAAGAAGCGGGCGTACAGCAGGTGCAGGATCGCGTGCTCCACGCCGCCCACGTACTGGTCCACGGGCAGCCAGCGGCGCAGGGCGTCGGGGTCGAAAACGCGGGCGTCGTCGTTCGGGGACGCGTAGCGGAGCATGTACCAGGACGAGTCCACGAACGTGTCCATGGTGTCGGTGTCCCGTCGCGCGGGGCCGCCGCACTGCGGGCAGTCCACCTCGACCCACGACGTCGCCGCGGCCAGGGGCGACTGGCCCTTGGGGGCGAGCTGCTCGCCCTTGAGGTCGGTCGGCAGGGTGACCGGCAGCTGGTCCTCCGGCACGAGCACCTCGCCGCAGTCCGGGCAGTGGACCACGGGGATCGGGGTGCCCCAGAAGCGCTGACGGGAGAGCAGCCAGTCGCGCAGGCGGTACGTGGTGGTGCCCCGGCCGGTGCCGCGCTCCTGCACGATCTCGATGGCCCGCGCGATGGCGGCGGTCTTGTCCAGGCCGTCGAGCTCCCCGGAGTTCACCAGGATGCCCTCGCCGGTCGTCGCGACGCCGGAGACCGCCGGGTCCTCCTCGCCGGTGTCCAGCACGGTGCGCACGGGCAGGCCCATGGCGCGGGCGAAGTCGAGGTCGCGCTGGTCGTGGGCCGGCACGGCCATGATGGCGCCCGTGCCGTAGTCGGCCAGCACGTAGTCCGAGGCCCAGATCGGCAGACGCTCACCGGTCAGCGGGTTCACCGCGTGGCGGCCCAGGAACACGCCGCTCTTGGGACGGTCCGTGGCCTGGCGGTCGATGTCCGAGACCTTCTTCAGGTCCTCGCGGTACGCCTCGAGTTCGGCCCGCACGTCGTCGCCGGCGAGCTCGGCGGCCAGCGGGGCGTCGGCGGCGACCACCATGAAGGTCGCGCCGTGCAGCGTGTCCGGCCGGGTGGTGAAGACCGTGACGACGGGGCCGTCCTCGACCTGGAAGTCGACGTGGGCGCCCTCGGAGCGGCCGATCCAGTTGCGCTGCATGGCGAGCACGCGCTCGGGCCAGTGGCCGGTGAGCTGGTCCATGTCGTCCAGCAGCGCGTCCGCGTACTCGGTGATGCGGAAGTACCACTGGTTCAGGGTCCGCTTGGTGACCTCGGTTCCGCAGCGCTCGCAGCGGCCGTCCACGACCTGCTCGTTGGCGAGCACCGTCTGGTCCTGGGGGCACCAGTTGACCGGGGAGTCCTTCCGGTACGCCAGGCCCTTGCGGTACAGCTGCTGGAACAGCCACTGGGTCCACCGGTAGTACTCGGGGTCCGAGGTGTGCAGCTCACGGGACCAGTCCACGGCGATGCCGTACCGCTGGAAGGAGCGCTTCTGCGTCTCGATGTTCGCGTAGGTCCACTCGGCCGGGTGGGCGTCGCGCTTGATGGCGGCGTTCTCGGCCGGCAGGCCGAAGGAGTCCCAGCCGATGGGGTGCAGCACGTCGAAGCCGCGCTGCATCCAGTGGCGCGCGACGACGTCGCCCATCGCGAACGCCTCGGCGTGCCCCATGTGCAGGTCGCCCGACGGGTACGGGAACATGTCGACCACGGTGCGGGTCTCGGAGCCGTCCTCGCGCGGGGCGAACGTCCCGGCCTGCTCCCAGTACCCGGCCCAGCGGGCCTCCACGTCACGGAACGAGTACTCCGCGTCGGCGGGGATGCTGGGGGTGGCCGGCACGGCGCTGTCGGGGGTCTGGCTCACGGCGGTTCGAGTCCTCACGCAGTCGGGATGGGGCGCCGGCCCTCGGGCGGCGCGGACGGGGTCGGCGGCACGGCCGGCCACCCCATCCTACGGCGACGGCGCCCCGGCCCGGCCGCCGGGCCGCTCCGAGACGCCGTGCCCGGCCGGGCACGCGGTTTCAGGCGGAGTGGCTGCCGCCTGCCGGACGCTCGGGCCCGGCGTCGGGACCGGGGCGCGCCCCTCCGGAGGTGAGCGCGTCGTCCTCCTCGAGCACCTGGGCGACCTCGTCCTCGAGGGCCTCCGTCACCGCGTCCGGGGCCGCCACGGAGTCCCCGACCGCCTCCTGCAGCTGCACTGCGTGCTGGGCCGTGAAGGTCTTCTCCGGATGCTCACGCAGGCGGAGCAGCGCGAGCAGGCGCAGACGCAGCCCCGACTCGGCGGAGATCTGCCGGCGGTGGGTGAGCCACCAGACGAGGAGCACGAGCGCGAGCACGATCCCCAGGTGGCCCAGCGCCGGGTAGACGACGTTCATCAGGTCGCCGAAGCCGACGAAGCTCACCGCGAAGGCCAGCAGCGTGACGCCGGCGAACACGGGCCGGTAGCGGCCCGGGCGGTCGGCCGTGAGGCGGCGTCCCAGCGCGTAGAACATGCCGATCGCGGTGTTGAAGATCATCAGGTAGATCACCACGACCATCGCCCAGCCCAGCCAGGGCGCGATCGAGGCGAACAGCCGCAGCATGGGGACGTCGGCGCGGCCGATCTCGGCGTAGCCGAGGTAGAGCAGCGTGGAGGCCATCAGGAGCAGGGCGGTGTACATCAGGCCACCGGTGAGGCCGCCGAGGAACGCCTCCCGGGGGTGGGTGATGGACCCGCCGATCACGAGGCACATGGACACGGCCATCACGACGACGAGGCCGAAGTAGTTGACCGAGGACAGCCACCACGGGTCCACCGGCGTGGTGGCCTGGACGGCGAGGGACTCGTGGGCGGTGAAGCCGCCGTCGCGGGTGACCAGGACGTGGACGAACCCGGCCACGACCGCGACGACCACCAGGGGCGTGATCAGGGAGATGATCGCGGAGACCTTCTCCACGTCCAGCATGCCCGTCACGAGCACGAGCAGGGTCATCAGGGTGGAGCCCGCCCACGTCGGCCAGCCGAACTGCTGGGCGAGCGTCGAGCCCGCCCCGGCGAGCATGACGACGCCGATCGCGAAGAGCGTCACCGTCACCACGACGTCCAGGATCCGGGCCATCACGGGGTGCGAGACGCTGCGGAAGACGACCTTGTGGTCGGCCGCGAGGAACACGCTGCCCAGCTGGAGGATGACGGCGCCGCCGGCGGTGACGAGCAGGCCGGCCAGTCCCGCGCCCACGACGCCGATCCAGCCGAAGCCCACGAAGTACTGGATGACTTCGGCGCCGGTGGCGAAGCCGGCGCCGACGAGCAGGCCGACGAAGGCGAGGGCGATCTTCAGGGATCTGAGCGCGACGGGGTGCTGCACGCATGGGCCTTTCGTGGGGGACGGGGTGCGCCCGTGCGGGCCCCGGGACCGAGGACGGGCCGGAGTACGGTAGGCACGCGCGCGCCATCGTGGCCAGGACCAGGCGTCGCCGGGTTCCGGGCAGCGTGGCCTCAGGCCCACCCCAAGGCCGCCCTCCCGCTGGCACGCCGCGGTCGCGATCAGGCCGAGCATCTCGGCGGACCCCGTCCCCGCGTCCAGCGGAGACGAGGCGCCACGGCGTCGGCGGTCGAAGGCCTGGCTAGGGTGGGGACGTGCCTGTCCCGACGCCGTCCGCCGCCCCGGGCCCGCCCGTCCGCCTGCGCGATCTGCT
>NZ_KV825213.1:0-1104 GCF_001816085.1 Micrococcus sp. HMSC31B01 | reverse complement strand
CCGCCCCGATCAGCCGGGCCACCGCCGGGGTGGTGGCGTAGGCCAGGAAGATCATGAGGCCGGTGAGCGTGTGCAGGATGGTGGTGCCGATCCCGACGCCGGCCAGCTGGGCCGTGCCCAGGTGCCCGATGATCGCGGTGTCGGCCAGCAGGAACAGCGGCTCCGCGATGAGCGCGCCGAACGCGGGGACCGCGAGCGCGAGGATGCGCCGCGTGAGGGCGCGCGCGTCCTGCGGGGCGGGCGCCGCCGTCGAGCCGGAGGGTCCTGCCATCTCAGCCCAGCAGGGCCAGCAGCGGGGCCAGCGCCGTGGTCGGGGCAGTGGGGCCGGGCAGCGTGTCCGGCAGCAGGGGGGCCACGAGGTAGAGCATCGCGATGGCGATGCCGTTGTTCACCATGTGCAGCAGCACCGCGTACCCGAACGAGCGGCCCATCAGGATGTAGGACACCGTGATCGCCACCGCGAGGGTCAGGTACGGGACGGTCTCCACGAGCCGGAAGTCGCCGCCGGTGCCGAGGAAGTGCAGGAGTGTGAACGCGAGCACGGAGACCACGGCGCACACCCACACGTTGATCCAGCGGGAGAGCTTGCCGATCAGCAGGTGGCGGAACAGGTACTCCTCCACGAGCGGGGCGGCCACCACGGTCATGAGGATCATGAGCACGGGCGGGGCCTGCGTGGTCATCTCCTCGAGCGCGGCCTGGTTGGCGCTGGTCTGCGCCTCCCCGATGAGGCTCAGCACGATCACGTTCACGACGATGCACGCCAGCCACGTGGCGGGCAGCAGCAACAGCTTCCACCACGTCCCCGTGCGGAACACCCGCAGCGACGTCACGAGCGGGCGCCAGGCCACGGCCAGCACGAGCACCACGAGGATCGCGTAGCTGACGATGTTCACCGTGAACCCGTCGCGGACCAGGTCGAACGCCTCGAGGTCACCGGGGACCAGGCCGAGCGACACCGCCAGCCACAGCCCCAGCCCGAGCACCATGAGCGCCACGTACACGAGCACCACGACGGCGTCGCCCCAGTGGAACCGACCCGGGGTCCAGTCCGGCGCGGGGCGGGCCGCGGGCCGGCGGCCGGGCCAGCCGGCGGGGACGCCA
>NZ_KV825212.1:0-8833 GCF_001816085.1 Micrococcus sp. HMSC31B01 | reverse complement strand
CCGCCCTCGCCGGCCCCGCCGCCGCCCGTCCGGCCCGCCACACCCCCGGTGGCCTGGTCGCGTCCCGTCTGACGCTGCCGTCCGGCGTCGCCACCGGCGATGTCACCTCGAACTCGGCCGTGCTGTGGGCGCGCTCGTCCGGCCGTTCGCGCCTGCACGCCACGCTGCGCGCGGTCGACGAGGACGGGAAGGTGCTGCGCGGCCGCTTCGCTCGCGGGCTGACCCTGCGCTCCGGCTGGGTCGACGGGGCCACCGACCACACCGCGAAGATCCTCGCGGACACGCTGCCCTCCGACACCCGCTTCGAGGTGACGTACGCGTTCGAGGACGAGGCCGGCCGCCTGGGCGAGTCGGCCGTGGCCCGCTTCACGACGGCGCCCGGCGCGCGGTTCGGCCGGAAGACCTCCGCCGCCCAGTCCTTCGTGTGGACCGCGGACACCGCGGGGCAGGGCTACGGCATCAACCCGGAGATCGGCGGCATGCGCGGCTACGCGGCGATGCACGCCACGAAGCCCGACTTCTTCCTGCACTCAGGCGACACGATCTACGCGGACAACCCCATCCCGGAGACCCTCGAGGTGGCCGGCGAGCCCACCTGGCGCAACCTCGTCACGGAGGAGACGTCCAAGGTCGCCGAGACGCTGAACGAGTTCCGCGGCCGCCACCGCTACAACATGATGGACGACAACCTCCGCGCCCTGTACGCGGACGTCCCCGTCATCGCCCAGTGGGACGACCACGAGACGACCAACAACTGGTGGCCGGGCGAGGTCCTCGAAGACCCGCGCTACACCCAGGTCCGTGACGTGGACACGCTGGCCGCCCGCGCCCGCCGCGCGTGGCAGGAGTACATGCCGATCGCCGACTCGACGGCCCTGCGCCGCGGCTCGGGCTTCGAACCCGCCCGCATCTACCGCAGGATCCCCCGCGGCGCGACGCTCGACGTGTTCGCCCTGGACATGCGCACCCACAAGGGCGAGAACACCCCGGGGCTCGAGACCCACGAGACCCCGATCCTGGGTGAGGAGCAGCTGCAGTGGCTCATCCGCGGGCTGCGCGCGTCGACCGCCACGTGGAAGGTCATCGCCAACGACCTGCCGCTGGGCCTGATCGTCCCCGACGGCACGGGGCAGGAGTCCCTGTCCAACGGCGACGACGGCGCCCCGCTGGGCCGCGAGCTGGAGATCGCCCGCCTCCTGAAGGCGATCAAGGACCACGGCGTGAAGAACGTCGTGTTCCTCACCGGCGACGTCCACGACTGCACTGCGCACCACTACTCCCCCGACCGCGCGGCGTTCACCGACTTCGAGCCGTTCTGGGAGTTCGTGGCCGGCCCCATCAACGCCGGATCGTTCGGCCCGAACACGCTGGACGGCACCTTCGGCCCGCGCCTGGACTTCGAGGCGCACGGCCCGGTCATGGGCTCGCCGCGCTCCGGTGAGCACCAGTACTTCGGCCACGTCGAGATCCCCGAGGACGGCCGCGAGTTCCGGGTGCGTCTGATCAACGCCGCCGGCCGGACGGTCTACTCGCGCACTCTGACGGCGGCCTGATCCGCCGTGCCACGCGGGGGTGACCCCCCCCAACGGGGCGTCCCCCACGGCGTCGGCGGACCGTCAGTCGGTGATCAGGCCCTCCTCGCGGAGCCAGTCCCACGCGACCTGGGTGGGCTCCTCACCGTCGACGTCCACCCGGGCGTTCAGGCGCGCGGCCGTCGCGTTGTCCAGGCGTGCGGTCACGGGTGCCAGCAGGTCGGCGATCTCGGGGTGCTGGGCCAGGACCTCCTCGCGCACGATGGGGGCCGCGTTGTACTTCGGGAAGAAGCTCAGCGGGTCCTGCAGGGTCGTCAGGTCCAGCGCGGCGATCCGCCCGTCCGTGGCGTACGCCTCCCCGAAGGTGCACGACCCGTCCGCCACCGCGGCGAACACCGCCCCGATGTCCATCTGGCGCAGCCGGGATCCGGTGGGCCGTTCGATCCCGTAGGCCTCGAGCATGGGCAGGAACCCGTCGTTGCGGGCGGCGAACTCGGCGCTCACGCAGAAGGACTGGTCCTGGGTGGGGAGGTCCTTGATGTCCGCGAGCGTCTCCAGGCCGAGCGCCTCCGCCCGGTCCTGGCGCACGGAGAAGGTGTAGGTGTTGTCGAGTTCGGCCGGCGGCAGCCACACCAGGCCCTGCTGCGCGTCCTCGTCCCGGACCGCGGCCCACTGCGCCTGGGCGTCCGGGATCGGATCGGTGTGGCCCAGGTACGTGATCCAGGCCGTCCCCGTGTAGTCCCACTCGACGTCCACGACGTCCGCGACCTGGGCCTGGCGCGCACTGAGCGAACCCGGCATGTTGGTCAGATCCTCGACGTCGGCCCCCGCGGAGCGCAGCAGGATCGCGGTGATCTTGCCGAGCACGACGCCCTCGTTGAAGTTCTTGGAGCCCACCGCCACGTGGGCGCCCTCGAGGTCGATCCCGGCGACGTCGCCGACGGGCGTGCCCGAGGGCAGGTAGCCGCCGGCGGTGCTCAGCCCGCACCCGGACAGGACTAGGGAGGCCGCCAGGCCGAGCGCGGCGAGCGCGGCACGAGCGGGGGTCCGGCCGCGGCGGCGGGACGGGGTGGTCGCGCGCGGGGTGGTCATGCGAGCCCCCTCGGCGTGGCCAGCGTCTCGACGAGGCGGCCGATCCACTCGATCATCAGGGCGAGGGCGGCCACGAGGATCGCCCCCGAGACGAGCAGCGGGAAACGGAACAGGACGATCCCGGTCTGGATGAGCAGGCCGAGGCCGCCGGCGTCGATGAACGTCGCGAACGCCCCGGTGCCCACCAGCAGCACCAGGGCGGTCCGCAGACCCGCCATGATCACGGGCAGGGCCAAGGGCAGCTCCACCCGGAGCAGGGTCTGCAGCGGCGACATGCCCATGCCGCGGGCCGCCTCGACGACGGTGGGGTCGACGCCCCGCAGCCCGGCCAGCGTGTTGGCCAGCACGGGCAGGAACGCGTAGAGGGACAGGGCCAGGACGGCGACCCGGAAGCCGAACCCCCACGCCATGGCGAGCAGGACGATCACACCGATCACGGGAGCGGCCTGGCCGGCGTTGGCCAGCCCCATGGCGACGGGGGTGAACCGCCGGGCGGCGGGGCGGCTCAGCAGCACGCCGAGCGGGACGGCCGTCGCCACGACCAGAACGGTGGACACGCCGACGAGGGCCAGGTGCTCGGCGGTGAGGCGCAGGACGGTGGGCCAGGTCAGCAGCCGGGCCTCGACGTCGTCGAGGGCGGCTCCGCGCACCCAGACGGTCCACCCGATCAGCAGGGCGGCCACCAGCAGCGGCAGGCCGATCAGGAGCAGGCGGTCTTCGGCGGAGGCCGAACGCAGCCGGGCGATCATGGCTGAGCCTGCTCGTCGGCGGCGCGGGCGTGCGCGCGCAGTGTCGGATAGTCGAGCAGACCGATGACCGTGCCATCACGGACCACGGCGATCTCCTCCGTCGGGGCCATGACCAGCGCCGCGAGGGCTTCGCTGATCGGGGTGGCCGCGTCGAGCACGGGCCCGCCCGGCAGCGGGCCCGTCGGGTGGTGTGCGATCGGGCGCAGCGGCAGCGAGTCGACCGACCGCAGCCCCAGCCGCTTGAGCCCCGCCCCCGACCCCACGAGGTCGGCCACGAACTCGGTGGCCGGCCGAGCCAGGACCTCTTCGGGGGTGGCGTACTGGGCCACGTGCGCGCCGGGTTCGAGCACCAGGATCCGGTCGCCCAGGAGCACGGCCTCGTCCACGTCGTGGGTGACCATCACGATGGTCTTGCCCACCCTGGCCTGGATGTCGAGCATCTCCTGCTGCAGGCGCTCGCGGGTGAGGGGGTCCACGGCGCCGAAGGGCTCGTCCATGAGCAGCACGGGAGGATCCGCCGCGAGGCCCCGGGCCACGCCGACGCGCTGCTGCTGTCCGCCGGACAGCTCGCGCGGGAAACGGTCTCGATAGATCGCCGGGTCCAGGCCGACCAGGTCGAGCAGCTCGTCCACGCGGTCGGCGATGCGCCGGCGGTCCCACTTGAGCAGGCGCGGCACCAGGCCGACGTTCTCGGCGACGGACAGGTGGGGCATCATCCCGCCACCCTGCACGACGTAGCCGATCTGACGGCGCAGCCGGGTGGGGTCACGGCGTGTGATGTCCTCCCCGCCGATCAGGATCCGCCCGGAGGTGGGCTCGATGAGGCGGTTGATCATCTTCAGCGAGGTGGTCTTGCCGCAGCCGGACGGACCGACGAACACCACCGTCTCCCCCGCGGGGATGACGAGGTCCAGGGCGTCCACGGCGGGACGGTCCTGCCCCGGATAGAGCTTCGTCAGGGACTCGAGACGGATCTCGGCCCCGGCGTCACGGTCGGTGCTCATGCGCGCAGTCCCTTCGAGATGGTGAGCCGGCCGAGCAGCACGAGCAGCCCGTCCAGGACGAGGGCGACGACGACGATGCCGAGGGTGCCCACGAGGGCGTAGTTCAACGCGTTGGCGCCGCCCAGGGAGACCAGCCCCGTGAAGATGTACGAGCCCAGTCCGGGCCCCAGGACGTAGGCCGCGACCGCGGCCACGCCCATGCCGAGCTGGCCCGCGACCCGGATGCCGGTGAGGATCACGGGCCAGGCCAGCGGGAGACGCACCCGGGTGAACAGCGCCACCGGCCCCATGCCCATCCCCCGGGCGGCCTCCAGCACCTCCGGGTCCACGCCGCGCAGACCCACGAGCGCGTTGCGGAGGATGGGCAGCAGGGCATAGAAGACCACCACCACGACGGCCGGGACGGTCCCGATGCCCACCAGGGGGATCAGGACGCCGATGAGCGCGAAGGAGGGCAGGGTCAGCCCGACGGCCGTGAAGGCGTTCGCGATCGGGGTCAGGGCCTTGATCCGCGTGGCGATCACGGCCAGCGCGATGGCGAGCACGGTGGCGATGGCCAGCGCCTGCAGCACGAGCCACCCGTGCTGCCACGCCCGGAAGAGGATGTCGGGCCAGCGTGAGGCGAGGAACTCGCTCATGCGGCCTCCACGCCGGCAGCGCACCCCTGGGCGGCCCGGGCGTCTGCGGGGCGGGGCAGGACCGTCATCGTCGTCTCCTTCGGTCCGGGTGGGTCGGGCGTGCTCTTGCACGCTCCCCGAGATGGTGGCGCTCCCTGTGTTCTGCGCCACGAAGGGGGTCACCGGCACCGCCAAGGATGGCCTACCGACCGGGCGACGGGCAGGACGGCCTGCGCTAGCGTGTCGGCCATGTCTCGCTCCCACTCCGACGCCCTCGACGCGTCCGGCCCCGACTCCGGGGGCGCCGTCGCCGTGCCCCGCCGCCGCTTCGGCCTGCTGCCCCGCATCCTCGTCGCGATCGTGGCCGGCGTCCTCGTCGGCCTGGTCGCGCCGACCTGGCTCGTGCAGGCCTTCGCCACCTTCAACGGGCTGTTCTCGAATTTCCTGGGCTTCATCGTCCCGGTGCTGATCCTGGCGCTCGTCGCCCCCGCCATCGGCGACATCGGCCGGGGCGCGGGGAAGCTGCTGGCCCTGACCGGCGGCATCGCCTACGGCTCCACCCTGTTCGGCGGCTTCGGCGCCCTGCTGGTCTGCCTGCTCGTCTTCCCGCTGATCCTCACGCCCGGGTCCTTCGAGGCGATGGCCAACCCCGAGGACGCGCTGCTCGGCCCGCTGTTCGAGGTGCAGATGGACCCGCCCTTCGGCGTGATGACGGCCCTGCTGCTCGCGTTCGTGCTCGGCATCGGCCTGACTATGCTGCCGCGCGGTGCCCTGCACGAGGGATTCGACCAGCTGCGATCGATCATCGAGCGGGTCGTCATGGGCCTGATCGTGCCGCTGCTGCCCGTCTACATCTTCGGCGTGTTCCTGAACATGACCGCCGCCGGCGAGGTCTTCAAGGTCATCACCACGTTCCTCGGCGTGATCCTGCTGGTCTTCGGCCTCACCGTGGTGCTGCTGCTCATCCAGTACGTCGTCGCGGGCGCGATCGCGGGCCGCAACCCGTTCACGGCCCTGAAGACGATGCTGCCGGCCTACGCGACGGCCCTGGGCACCTCGTCCTCGGCGGCGACCATCCCGGTGACCCTGCGCCAGACCCTGCTGCTCGGCGTGCGCCGGCCGATCGCCTCGTTCGTCGTGCCGCTGTGCGCGACGATCCACCTGGCCGGCTCCACGGTGAAGATCGTCTCGTTCTCCATCGCCGTGCTGTTCCTCTCGGGCCAGTCGATCGACATCCCGGTGTTCGTGGGCTTCATCTTCATGCTGGGCGTCACCATGGTCGCGGCGCCCGGCGTGCCCGGCGGCGCGATCGTGGCGGCCTCGGGCCTGCTGTCCTCGATGCTCGGCTTCACCGAGCCGCAGGTCGCGCTCATGGTCGCCACGTACATCGCCATCGACTCCTTCGGCACCGCCACCAACGTGACCGGCGACGCCGCCATCGCGATGATCGTCGACAAGATCGCCGGAGACCGTCTCATCGAGGACTCCGAGGACGAGGGCCTGGAGCGCCTCGACGACGAGGGGGCCGCGACCGGCGCCGACGCCGGCTGACCCGCCCCGCACACACCACGGCCCCCTCCCTGTCTGCAGCTCAGGGAGGGGGCCGTCGTCGGGACGGGCGGTGTCAGCCGCGCAGATCCCGCTCCGCCTCGGCGCGCACCGCGCGCCGCTGCCCCGGGGAACGCACGACGACGTCGCTCATCTCCTCGAGCGTCTTGCCCTTGGTCTCGGGGACGAAGGCCGCCACGAAGGCCAGGGACAGCGCCGCCATGACCGCGTACAGACCGTAGGCGAGGGTCAGGCCGATGTCCGCCAACCACGGGAACGTGGTGGAGACGGTGAAGTTCGCCGCCCACTGCGCGGCGGCGGCCACGGCGAGCGCGCCGGCGCGGATGCGGTTCGGGAACATCTCGCCCAGCAGCACCCAGACCAGCGGACCCCAGGTGGCGCCGAAGAACACCACGAAGGCGTTCGCGGCCACCAGCGCCACCGTGGACCACGGCTGCGGCAGGGAGACGGACTCGGCGCCGCCGGTCTGCGCGAAGGAGAAGGCCAGTGCCATCAGGCCGAGGCTGACCGTCATGCCGGCGGAGCCGGCGATCAGCATGGGGCGACGGCCGACGCGGTCCACCAGGGCGATCGCGATGAGGGTGACGGCGATGTTCGTGACCGAGGTGATCACGGTGACCGTGAGGGCGTCCGACTCCCCGAAGCCCACCGAACGCCACAGGGTGGTGGAGTAGTAGAAGATCACGTTGATGCCCACGGCCTGCTGGAAGACGGAGAGCAGGATGCCGATCCACACGATCGGCTGCAGGCCCGCCGACGGTCCGCGCAGGTCCGCCAGCGACTCGCGGCGCTCCGAGTCCAGCGAGCGCCGGATGTCCTCGATCATCAGGTTCACCCGGTCCACGCCGGTGAACTCGTGCAGGACCTCGGCCGCCTCGTCCGTGCGGCCGCGGGCGACCAGGTAGCGCGGGGACTCCGGCAGCTTCAGGGCGAACAGGCCGTACAGCACCGCCGGGACGGTCTCGGCCAGGAACATCCAGCGCCAGGCGTCGACGCCGAGCCAGAACGGCTGCGCCGCTCCCCCGGCCATCGTCGCGAAGAGCGCGTCCGTGAGCAGCGCGGCGAAGATGCCGAGGACGATCGCCAGCTGCTGGAGCGAGCCGAGGCGACCGCGCACATGGGCCGGGCTGACCTCCGCGATGTACGCCGGAGCGATCACGGACGCGGCGCCCACGCCCAGGCCGCCGACCACGCGCCAGAAGATCAGGCCGACCACGCCGAACGCCAGGCCCGAGCCGATGGCGGAGACCAGGAACAGGATCGCGGCGATCACCATCACGGGCACGCGGCCGCGGCGGTTGGCGATCGGCCCGGCGAACCAGGCGCCGAGCGCGCAGCCGATCAGCGCCGAGGAGACGGCGAAGCCCGTCAGACCGGCGCCGAGGCCGAACTCCCCGGCGAGGGCGTCCACGGCACCGTTGATGACAGAGGTGTCGAAGCCGAACAGGAAACCGCCGAGCGCGGCGGCGACCGAGATGCCGACCACCTTGGCGTTGAGGCGAGACGTCGCGGCGCCGCCGGACCGGGTCGCTGTCATGGTGGGTCCTCTCTGGGTGGCGCCCGACGGCCCGCTGCGCGCCGGTGCGTCCGCACAGTGTGTTCTCCGCTCAGCGAGCGTGCAAGTCGCACAGCCCTTCTCCCCGCCCCCCGAGGAGGCGGCGGGACATCAGGGGGAACCGTGCCCGCTGCGCCCGCCGTGGTCGCCGCCGTGCCGGGAGGTCTGCCGCACAGGGCTGCGGCAGACGGCGCCTCGGGTCACGGGGCAGAATGAGGGCCATGTTCGTCGTCCTGGGCCCCGCCCCCGCCTCCGTCGGCAGCCCCGGCACCTGGTGGGCCCTGGACGGGGAGGGCGATGACGCCGTTCCCCTGGGCTCCTGCGCCGCCGGGTCCGTGGCCGGGCTCGTGGCCGGTCTGCCCGCCCGCCTGGGCGTGGACCCGAGCACGGTCCGCTGGGTGCTCGCCGACGTCGGGACGGAGTACGCCGCCTGGCTGGCGGCGGGGGTGCGGGTGGATCGGTGCTGGGACCTGGCCCTCGTCCAGCGGATCCTGCGGCACGCGGCGACGGCGCCGGGCAGCGGGGTGCGTTACACGCCCGTGGCGCAGCTCGAGGTCGCCGACCCGACGGAGCCCGAGCGCCCGGCGCGGGTGCCCGCCGGTCAGGAGTCCTTCTTCGACCTGCCGGACGAGGCCGACCCGGCCCCGGACGTCACCGTGCTCGCGGCCGAGCTGGCCGCGCAGCGGGCCGCCGTCGAGGGCTCGGCCCACCCGCA
>NZ_KV825211.1:0-5910 GCF_001816085.1 Micrococcus sp. HMSC31B01 | reverse complement strand
ACCGTCGCCGCGGGCTGACGCCCCGCGCACGCGAACGGCCCCGCACCGGCTGGTGCGGGGCCGTCGTCGTCTGCGTCCCGGGGAGAGCGCCCGGGGCGGATCGGCGCTCAGGCGCCGAAGTGCATCAGCGGCGCGCCCACGAACGGGTCCACGGCCAGGGCGATGAACAGCAGCGTCAGATAGGTGATGGAGAGGTGGAAGACCTTCATGGCCTTGCGGTCCTCGAAGTCCTCGCGCTGGGCCTGCACCTGCAGCACATGGGACTCCCAGATGAACCAGGCTCCGACGACGAGCGCGACCGCGGTGTAGACGATGCCGGCCCAGCCCATCGGCACGAGCAGGAGGGAGCACGCCACGGTGGCCCACGCGTAGAGCACGACCTGGTTGGAGACGTGGCGCGCGGAGGCGATGGCGCCGAGCATCGGCACGTCGGCCTGCTGGTAGTCGCGCTTGTACTTCATGGACAACGGCCAGTAGTGCGGGGGCGTCCACAGGAAGACCACGAGGAACAGCACGATGGCCGGCCACTCGACGGTCCCGCGCACGGCCGCCCAGCCGATCAGCACGGGGAAGCAGCCGGCGATGCCGCCCCACACGATGTTCTGCTCCGTGCGGCGCTTGAGCACGAGCGAGTACACGACCACGTAGAAGAAGATGGCGGCCACACCCAGGCCGGCCGCCAGCCAGTTGGCGCCGAACCCGAGGATCAGGATGGACACGACCGTCTGCACCCACGCGAACACGAGGGCCTCGCGAGGGGTGACCTCGCCGGTGACGAGCGGCCGGTTCTCGGTGCGCTTCATGACCCGGTCGATGTCGCGGTCGATGTAGCAGTTGAAGGTGCCGGAGGCGCCGGCGGCGAGCGCACCGCCGACGAGCGTGGCGATCATGGTGAGCACGTCCGGGAAGCCGCGCTGCGCGAAGATCATGGTCGGCAGCGTGGTCACCAGCAGCAGCTCGATCACCCGGGGCTTCGTCAGCTCGACGTACGCCCGGACCTTGCGGCGCAGGGGCAGCGGGGACCGGTCGACGACGCCGGGCTCGGCGGCGGCGACGCGGGCGGCGGACGGCGACTCCAGGGAGGATGACATCTGCTTCTCACGGTGAGGGGACGGTGGGCGTGCCCGTCCCGGGGTTCGGATCGGCCACTCGGGCGGTCCGCCTGCGGTCAGGCCTTGACCCAGTCTACTCGTGTCAACGGCTGTTCGCCCGGGGGCGAAGCATGTCATGAGGCGCCCGGTCGGGCCCGCCCCGCCGTCGCGCGGCTAGGCTGGGACGACGGCCCCGCGCCGCGACGCCCCGGCGTCGGCCGGGGCCGCACCCCGACGCTCCCGATCCGCCAGGAGAGAACCCGTGACCGACGCCGCGCAGCCGTCCACCCCCCCGACCCTGGACCGGGTGGCCCCGGCCCGCGGGTTCGTCTACTCGGAGCAGGACCGCCGGATGGTGGACACGCTCAAGGCGCTCTCGGCGGACGCCGTGGAGAAGGCCGGGCACGGCCACCCCGGCACCGCGATCTCGCTGGCCCCCGTGGCGTGGCAGCTGTACCAGAACGTCATGCACCTGGACCCCACGGACGACCGCTGGGAGGGCCGGGATCGCTTCATCCTCTCCGCGGGCCACGCCTCGCTCATCCAGTACCTGCAGTTGTTCGCCGCGGGCGCCGGGCTCGAGATCGAGGACATCCAGGGGCTGCGCACCGAGGGATCCAGGACCCCGGGCCACCCGGAGTACGGCCACACCCACGGCGTCGAGGTGACCACGGGTCCGCTGGGCCAGGGCCTGGCGATGGGCGTCGGCTTCGCGTACGAGCAGCGCCGCGTGCGCGGGCTGATGGACCCCGACGCCGCCCCCGGCACCTCCCCGTTCGACCACCACGTGTTCGTGCTCGCCTCCGACGGGGACATCCAGGAGGGCGTCGCCGCCGAGGCCTCCTCGCTGGCCGGGCACCAGGAGCTCGGGAACCTGGTCGTCGTCTACGACGCGAACCGCATCTCGATCGAGGACGACACGGACATCGCGTTCACCGAGGACGTGGTCCGCCGCTACGAGGCCTACGGCTGGCACGTGCAGGAGGTCGACTGGACCAACGGCGCCCAGGGCCACGCCGTGACCGAGTACACGGAGGACGTGGAGGCCCTGTACGACGCCCTCGTCGCGGCCAAGGCCGAGACCGGCCGGCCCTCGCTGATCAAGCTGCGCACCGTGATCGGCTGGCCCTCCCCCACGAAGCAGAACACCGGCGGCATCCACGGCTCCAAGCTCGGCACGGACGAGGTCGCCGGCCTCAAGGAGAGCCTCGGGCTGGACCCGACCAAGACCTTCGACGTCGACCCCGAGCTCCTGGCCCGCGCCCGGTCCATCGCCGAGCGCTCGGCAGAGTACCGCCGCGGCTGGGAGGCGGCGTTCCAGGCCTGGCGCGAGGCGAACCTGGAGAACGCGCGGCTGTACGACCGACTGGCCGGACGAGAGCTGCCCGCTGGCTTCGCGGACGCGTTCCCGTCCTGGGACGCGGACGAGAAGGGCCTGGCCACGCGCGCGGCCTCCGGAGAGGTGCTCACGGCCCTCGCGCCGGTCATGCCCGAGCTCTGGGGCGGCTCGGCCGACCTCGCCGGGTCGAACAACACCACCATGAAGGGCGAGCCCTCCTTCATCCCGGCCCGCCGCTCCACCGCCACGTGGCAGGGCCACGAGTACGGCCGCACCCTGCACTTCGGCGTCCGCGAGTTCGCGGCCGGGGCGATCGTCAACGGCATCACGATCGGCGGCCTGACCCGTGCCTACATGGGCACGTTCCTGACGTTCTCCGACTACATGCGCCCCGCCGTCCGCCTGGCCGCCCTCATGGGCACCCCGAGCACGTACGTGTGGACGCACGACTCCATCGGCCTCGGCGAGGACGGCCCCACGCACCAGCCGGTGGAGCACCTGGCCGCCCTGCGGGCCATCCCCGGGCTCGACGTCGTCCGCCCGGCCGACGCCAACGAGACCGCGTGGGCGTGGCGGACGGTGCTCGAGCACCGGGACCGCCCGGCCGGACTCGTCCTGTCCCGGCAGAGCCTGCCCGTGCTCCCCCGGGACACGGACGGCTTCGCCCCCGCCTCGGGCGTGGCCCGCGGCGCCTACGTCCTCATCGACGCCACGGATGCCGACGGCGCGCCGACGCCGGCCCGCGCGCTGCTGATCGCGACCGGCTCCGAGGTCTCCGTGGCCGTGCGGGCCCGCGCGCTGCTGCAGGCCGACGGCGTCCCGACCCGCGTCGTCTCCGCCCCCTGCCTCGAGTGGTTCGCCGAGCAGGACGAGGCCTACCGGGCCGAGGTCCTGCCCGACGGCCCCGACGCCCCGGTCCGCGTCTCCGTCGAGGCCGGCATCGCGATGCCGTGGTTCGAGCACACGGTGACGGCCTCCTCCCCGGGCGCCCGCGTGAGCCTCGAGCACTACGGCGAGTCGGCCGACGGCGCCCGCCTGATGGAGAAGTACGGATTCACTGGCGAGCACGTCGCCGAGGTGACCCGCGGCCTCCTCTGAGGCCCGGCGCCCACGGCGCCCCGAGCACGTCCACCCCGAAGGGAAGGCACCCGCAGACCATGAGCACCCCGCAGAACCCGAACACCGCCGCGCTGGCCCAGGCCGGTGTGTCGATCTGGCTCGACGACCTCTCCCGCACGCGGCTGGACGAGGGCACGCTCGAAGAGCTGATCGCCACCCGCTCGGTCACCGGCGTCACCACGAACCCGTCCATCTTCGCGGTCGCCCTCGCGGACGCGGGCGCCTACCAGGGACAGCTGCGCGAACTCGCCGCGGCCGGCGCCTCGGTGGACGAGGCCGTCGTCGCCCTGACGACCGAGGACGTGCGCCGCGCCGCCGACGTGCTCGCGCCCGTCCACGAGCGCACCGGCGGGGCGGACGGCTTCGTCTCCCTTGAGGTCGATCCGCGCCTGGCCCGCGACGCCGCCGGCACCGTGGCGCAGGCCCGCGAGCTGGCGGCGGCCGTCGACCGTCCCAACCTCATGGTGAAGATCCCCGCGACCGTGGAGGGCCTGTCCGCCATCGCGGACGTGCTCGGCGCGGGCATCAGCGTGAACGTGACCCTGATCTTCTCCCTGCCCCGCTACCGCCGGGTGCTCAACGCCTGGCTCACCGGCCTGGAGAAGGCCCGGGCGAACGGGCACGACGTCCGCCGCCTCCACTCGGTGGCCTCCTTCTTCGTCTCCCGTGTGGACACGGAGGTCGACGCGCGGCTGCGCGCGATCGGCACCCCCGAGGCCGAGGCGCTGACCGGCCGGGCCGCCGTCGCCAACGCGCGCCTGGCCTACCGAGCCTTCGAGCAGGCCCTGGACTCGGAGCGCTGGCGCCTGCTCGAGGCGGCCGGCGCCCCCGTGCAGCGGCCCCTGTGGGCCTCCACCGGCGTCAAGGACCCCGCCCTGCCGGACACGCTGTACGTCACCGAACTCGTGGCACCGCACACCGTGACCACCCTGCCGGAGAAGACCCTCGAGGCGGTCGCCGACCACGGGGTGATTGCGGCGGACACCGTCACGGGCGCCTACGCCGAGGCCGATGCCCTGCTCGACGCGGTCGGCGCGGCAGGCGTGTCCTACCAGGACGTCGTGGACGTGCTGGAGACTGAGGGCCTGGAGAAGTTCGAGGCCGCGTGGGACGAGCTGCTCGGCTCGGTCCGCTCCGGGCTCGACGCCCATCGCTGACCGCACCCGCCCCCCGACCCCGCCGCCCGCTCGCCACGCGCACGGAAGGACCCCCCATGAGCACCCTCGGCCTCACCGCCACCGGAGCCGCCCTCGAGGCGATCGACCGCCATCTGCCCGCCCTCCTCCAGGACCGCGTCGCCTCCCGCCTCGGGGCGCAGGACGCCGACCTGTGGGGGGCGCCGGCCCGCGACGAGGCCGCCAAGCGGCTCGGCTGGATCGACCTGTTCGAGGACTCCCGCGCCCTCGTCCCGCACATCGCCCAGCTGACCCGGGAGCTGCGCGCCGAGGGCGTGGACCGCGTGGTCCTGGCGGGCATGGGCGGCTCGTCCCTGGCCCCCGAGGTGATCGCGGCGACGGCCGGCGTCGAGCTCGAGGTCCTGGACTCCACGGACCCGCTCCAGGTCTCCCGCGCCCTCGAGCGCGACCTCGAGCGAACCGTGCTGGTGGTCTCCTCCAAGTCCGGCTCCACCGTGGAGACCGACTCGCAGCGCCGCGTCGTCGAGGCCGCGTTCCGCGACGCTGGGATCGACCCCCGCACCCGCCTGGTCGCCGTCACGGACCCGGGCTCACCGCTGCACGCCGCGTGCGAGTCCGCCGGCTGGCGCGCCGTCTTCACCGCGGACCCGACCGTGGGCGGGCGTTTCTCGGCCCTCACCGCGTTCGGCCTGGTCCCCACCGGCCTGGCCGGCGTGGACGTCGCGGCCCTGCTGGACGACGCGGAGGCCGTGCTCGACCTGCTGATCGCCGACGACGAGGACAACCCGGGCCTGCAGCTCGGCGCGGCCCTGGGCGGCACCCGCCCGCTGCGCGACAAGCTCGTCTTCGCCGACCACGGGTCCGGCATCGCCGGACTGCCGGCCTGGATCGAGCAGCTGATCGCCGAGTCCACGGGCAAGGACGGCACCGGGCTGCTGCCCGTCGTCGTCGCCCCCGGCGACCCCGAGACCGTGTGGGACGCCCCCGACCTGCTGCAGGTGCAGCTCGTCGGCGAGGACGACGTCGCGGCCCCGGGCCACGGCGTGCAGGTCGCCGGCTCGCTCGGCGCCCAGCTGCTGCTGTGGGAGGTGGCCACCGCGGTGGCCGGCCGCCTGCTCGGGATCAACCCCTTCGACCAGCCGGACGTGGAGGCCGCCAAGGCCGCCGCCCGCACCCTGCTGGACGGCCCCGCCGCCGAGCGGCCGGCCGACGGCGAGGTGGAGGG
>NZ_KV825210.1:0-8708 GCF_001816085.1 Micrococcus sp. HMSC31B01 | reverse complement strand
CGCCGCGGGTGCACGGACGAGGCGTAGACGACGCCGGCGGCCACCGGCACGCCGGCGGCCTCGGCCACGAGCGCGCGGCGCCAGGGCCGTTCCGCGTCCTCGGCGAGCATCGCCCGGTCCTGGTGCTGCTGCGCGTTGGCCGGGTCACCCCACACCTCGAGCAGGGCCAGGTCGTCCCCGGGCCGCCAGGGACGCAGCACGATCTCCCCGCCGACGACCGCGGCGGAGTCGAACAGCGCGCCGCCGTCGTCGTGCCCCGCGGCCCCGGCCGCTCCCGTCACGTCCCCGCTCACTTGACCAGGCGCTCCAGCAGGTAGGACTTCACCTGGGACAGCGCCACGCGCTCCTGGGCCATGGTGTCCCGCTCGCGGATGGTCACGGCCTGGTCCTCGAGGGTGTCGAAGTCCACGGTGATGCAGAACGGGGTGCCGATCTCGTCCTGGCGGCGGTAGCGACGGCCGATCGCGCCGGAGTCGTCCGTCTCGATGTTCCAGAGGGTGCGCAGCTCCGCCGCGAGGGACTGGGTGGCCGGCTGCAGCTCGGGCTTCTTCGACAGCGGGAGCACGGCGGCCTTGACCGGGGCCAGGCGCGGGTCCAGCTTGAGCACGGTGCGCACGTCCACGCCGCCCTTGGCGTTCGGGGCCTCGTCCTCGGCGTAGGCGTCCACGAGGAACGCCATCATGGCGCGGGTCAGGCCGAAGGACGGCTCGATCACGTACGGGGTGTAGTGCTCGTTGTTGGCCTGGTCGAAGTACTGCATCTTGGTGCCCGAGTGCTCGGTGTGCCGGCCGAGGTCGTAGTCGGTGCGGTTCGCGATGCCCATCAGCTCGCCCCAGCCGTCGCCGCCGGTGAACCCGAAGTCGTATTCGAGGTCGATCGTGGCGTCCGAGTAGTGGGCCCGCTCGTCCGCGGGGACGTCGAACTTCCGCAGGTGCGCCGGATCGATGCCGAGGTCGATGAACCAGTCCCAGCAGTCCTCGACCCAGCGGTCGAAGTGCTGGCCCGCCTCGGCCGGCGGCACGAAGTACTCGATCTCCATCTGCTCGAACTCGCGGGTGCGGAAGATGAAGTTGCCCGGGGTGATCTCGTTGCGGAACGCCTTGCCGATCTGGCCGATGCCGAACGGCGGCTTCTTCCGGGCCGCGCCCAGCACGTTGAGGAAGTTCACGAAGATGCCCTGCGCCGTCTCCGGGCGCATGTAGTGCAGGCCCTCCTCGTTGTCCACGGGGCCGAGGTAGGTCTTGACCAGGCCCGAGAACAGCTGCGGCTCGGTCCAGGCGCCCTTGGTTCCGCAGTCCGGGCACACGATCTCGGCCATGCCCTCGGCCGGCCGGCCCTTCTTGGCCTCGAACCCCTCGAGCAGGTGGTCCTGGCGGTGCCGCCTGTGGCACTGGGTGCACTCGACGAGCGGGTCGGTGAAGGTCTCGACGTGGCCGGAGGCCTCCCACACCGCGCGCGGCAGGATGATGGAGGAGTCCAGGCCCACCATGTCCTCACGGGAGCGCACGAAGGTCTTCCACCACTCGGCCTTGATGTTCTCCTTCAGCTCCACACCCAGGGGCCCGTAGTCCCACGCGGAGCGCGAACCGCCGTAGATCTCACCGGCCTGGAACACGAAGCCTCGGCGCTTGGCGAGGTTGATGACGTTGTCCAGCGGGGACTTGGCAGCCATGGGGGCATCACTTCCGTACTCATCGGCGGGGCGGGAGGGGATCACGACGACGACGGCACCCGGCCGCCTTCGACGCGGCGGGCCCGTTCCGGCGCGGCGCGCCGGTCGATCCCGTCCAGCCTACCGGCCATGATGGACACCATGACCGAGACGAACGCACCCGACGCCCAGCCCCTGCCCATCCGTGACGAGTCCATCCGCCTCGGCCAGGCGCTCAAGCTCGCCTCCCTCGTGGAGGACGGGGCCATGGCCCGCGACGTCGTCACCGACGGGCTCGTCACCGTCAACGGCGCGGTGGAGACGCGCCGCGGCGCCCAGCTGCACGACGGGGACGTCGTCGAGTTCGCCGGCGAGGCGTTCGTCGTCCAGGCCGGACAGGCCTGAGCCGACGCCGCGGCGGGCGGCCGCGGCGCCGTCGTCGAGCAGGCCCGGTGCGTCAGCCGCGGGGCGGCAACATGTGGGCGAGGTACTCCTTCACGTGGCCCAGCTCCTGCTCGTTGATCGCGTGGCCGAGCCCGGCGTAGACGATCTTCATGAGGTCCACGTGGGCGTTCAGCCAGGCATGGGTCTCCTCGACCCGGGGCTCGGAGATGATCGGGTCCTCCTGGCCGCGGCCCCAGAAGACCTTCGGTCGGACGCGGGCGACGTCGTCGTCGCGGGTGAACAGCTCGCGCAGCCGCGGCTCGGCGAGCTCCGGGTCCACCACGAAGCCGGACAGCGCCACGGTGCACGCGTAGGCCTCCGGGTCCAGGCGCAGCAGCGACGTGGCCATCGCCATGCCCTGCGAGAAGCCGAGCAGGGAGACGGTGCGGAAGTCCCCGCGCACGGCCTGCACCCAGGCGTGCAGGGTCTCGACGGCCTCGCGGACCGGCTCGGCGGTGGAGCCCAGCTCCCCCGTGACCGGGTCCTGGGAGAGCGGGAACCAGGCGTGGGAGCCCGGCTGCAGGGGCAGGGGCGCGCGCACGGCGGCCACCGTGACGTGCTCGGGCAGGTGCGGGACGAGGCCGAACAGGTCGTCCTCGTTCGCGCCGTAGCCGTGCAGGACGATCAGCAGGTCCTCGGTGCGCTCGCCCTCGGGGCGGGACCAGCGGACGACGGGCTCGACGGCGGGGGTGGGGTTCGCGTTCACGCCCGCCAGCCTAGCGAGCGGCGAGGTCGACCCCTCCCGGAGGTTGACCCCTCCCGCGCGACGCGGGCAGAATCCTACTCGTGGGTAACCCATCCTCCTCTCAGCCTCCGCACGCCTCCGACGCGACCCCGGTCGACGACCCCGCCGCCCATCCCTGGCGCCGGTACGTGGCCATCGGGGACTCGTTCTCCGAGGGCATCGGCGACCCGGACCCGGACCGCCCCGGCTACCACCGCGGCTGGGCCGACCGCCTGGCGGGGGAGCTCGCCCGCCTGACGCCGCCCGGTGAGGACCTGGCCTACGCCAACCTGGCGGTCCGCGGGAAGCTGCTGGACCAGATCGCCGAGGACCAGGTGGAGCCGGCGCTCGCCCTGCGGCCTGACCTCATCAGCGTGTGCGCGGGCGGCAACGACATCCTGCGCGGCGCGGACCCGGACGAGATCGCGGTCCGGCTGGACGCCGTCGTCGAGCGTCTGGCCTCCGACGGCGCCACCGTGCTGCTGTTCAACGCGACCGACGTGAAGGGCACGCCCGTCATCGGCCGCATCCGCGGCACCGTGGCGATCTACAACGAGAACGTGCGCACCATCGCGCTGCGGCACGACGCGCTGGTGCCGGACATGTGGTCGCTCAAGGACCTCGCCCGGCGGGAGATGTGGGCCGAGGACCGCCTGCACTTCTCTGCGCTCGGGCACCACACGATCGCCGCGATGGTGCTGGACACCCTCGGCGTGGAGCACGGCCTCGAGCACCTGCGCCTGTCCCCGCCGGCGCCGCGCACGTGGCGCGAGGCCCGCGCGTCGGACGCGGCGTGGGTGCGCACGCACCTGGCGCCGTGGGTGGTCCGCCGCATCCGCGGCGTCTCCTCCGGCGACGGCGTCACGGCCAAGCGCCCCGTCCCCGAGCCGCTCTTCGGCGCGCCGATGCCGCGGGGCTCGGACCACACCGAGCCGCTGGACGTCGTCGAGCCCTGAGCCCGGCCGGCGGGAACCGGTGGCCGTTTCTCGAACGAAAGTGCCGCGACACGCCGCCGTTTCCCGAACGAAAGTTCAGAGGGCGAGGGTGCGCTTCAGCGTGTCGGCCACCTGGCCGTATTCGGTGAGGAACCCGTCGTGGCCGATGGGCGAGGCGATCGTGTGCACCGGCGGCCGCGCGGGCAGCGCCGCCGCGAGCGCCTCGGACTCGGCCGGCAGGTAGAGCCGGTCCGAGTCGACGGCGGCCACGAACGCCCGGCCCCGGTAGTCCGCGAGCGCCGCCGCCACGCCGCCGCGCCCGCGCCCGACGTCGTGGCCCATGAGGGCCTCGGTGACCACGAGGTAGGAGTTCGCGTCGAACCGGTCGGCGAGCTTGGCCGCCTGGTGGTCCAGGTAGGACTCCACGGCGTAGCGCCCGCGCCCGCCCGGCACCCCGATGACGGCGCCGAACGGGTCCTCGACACCCTGCGGTTCCCGGCCGAACCGCTGGCCGAGCTCGCCCGCCGTGCGGTAGGTGGTGTGGGCGATGCGCCGGGCGATGCCCAGGCCGGCCACGGGGCCGGGGCCGGGGTAGTAGTCGCCACCCTGGAAGTCCGGGTCGAGGCGGATGGCCGCGGTCTGCGCCTGCCCCCACGCGATCTGGTCGGCGGAGGAGGCCGAGGTGGCGGCCAGCACACCCACCCCGGCGACGCGCGCGGGGTGGGTCGCGGCCCACTCGAGGGCGCGGGCCCCGCCCATCGATCCGCCGATCACGGCGCGCCAGGCGCCGATCCCGAGGTGGTCGGCCAGGCGCCGCTCGGCCTCGACCGCGTCCCGCAGCGTGAGGAACGGGAACCGGGAGCCCCAGGGCCGCCCGTCGGGCGCGGGCGTCGAGGGCCCGGTGGAGCCGTGGCAGCTGCCGATCATGGCGGGGGCGACCACGAACCACCGGTCCGTGTCCACGGCGCGGCCCGGGCCGACGAGGGCGTCCCACCAGCCCGGGGTCGGGTCCTCCTCGTGCGCGGCCACGTGCGCGTCGCCGGTGAGGGCGTGCAGCACGAGCACGGCGTTGGAGCCGTCGGCGGCGAGGGTGCCCCAGGTCTCGTAGGTCAGCTCGACGTCGGGCAGCAGCCCGCCGGTCTCGGTGCGCAGCTCGCCGACCCGCAGACGGTGGCGGCCGCCGCGGGGCAGCGCGGTGCGCGACGGACGCGTGGCAACGGCGGTCATGCCCGCTCCCCCGCGTCGTCGTCGCCGCGGCGAGCGGCGGCCGCGAAGCCGCGCTCGAGGTCGGCGAGGATGTCCTCGATGTCCTCCACGCCGAGCGAGAGCCGCACCAGGCCGGGGGTGACGCCGGCGGCGCGCTGCTCGTCGTCGGTGAGCTGGGAGTGGGTGGTGGAGGCCGGGTGCACCACGAGCGAGCGGACGTCGCCGATGTTGGCCACGTGGTGGTGCAGGGTGAGCCCGTCCACGAACGCGGCCCCGGCCTCGCGGCCGCCCGCGATCTCGAAGGACACGAACGCGCCCGCGCCCTTCGGCAGGTAGCGCCGGGCCCGCTCGTGCCACGGGCTGGACTCCAGGCCGGCGTAGACCACACGCTCGACGTCGTCGCGGCCCTCCAGCCAGCGCGCCACCGCGGCCGCGTTGGCCACCTGCCGCTCCATGCGCAGGGACAGGGTCTCCAGGCCGAGGTTCACCAGGAACGCGTTGAACGGGGAGATGGCCGAGCCGTAGTCGCGCAGCAGCTGCACGCGCGCCTTGAGGATGAAGGCCAGGTTGGCGCCGAGCGGCGAGCCCACCCCGAGGTCCCGCGCGTAGACGAGGCCGTGGTACGACTCGTCCGGCTCGTTGAAGCCGGGGAAGCGCTCGGCGTGCTGCGCGTAGTCGAACGTGCCGGCGTCGACGATCACGCCCGCGATGGCCGCGGCGTGCCCGCCGAGGTACTTCGTGGCGGAGTGGGTGACGACGTCGGCGCCGTGCTCGATCGGCCGCAGCAGGTACGGGGTGGCCAGCGTGTTGTCCACGATCAGCGGCACGCCGGCCTCGTGGGCGGCGTCGGCGACGGCGCGCACGTCCAGGACGTCCCCGCGCGGGTTGCCGAGGGTCTCGCCGAAGAACGCCTTGGTGTTCGGCCGGACGGCGGCGCGCCAGGACTCGAGGTCGTCCGGGTCGGTCACGAACGTCGTCTCGACGCCGACCTTGGCGAGGGTGTGCTTGAACAGGTTCTGCGTGCCGCCGTAGAGGCTGGCTGAGGCGACCACGTGGTCGCCGGCGCCGGCGACGTTGAGGATCGCGAACGTGGTCGCCGCCTGACCGGAGGCCAGCAGCAGCGCGCCCACACCGCCCTCGAGCGCGGCGATCTTCTCCTCCACCGGGCCCTGCGTCGGGTTGCCGATGCGGGTGTAGAGCGGGTCGAGGTCCTTGAGTGCGAACCGGTCCGCGGCCACCTGGGCGGACGGGAAGTCGTAGGAGGTGGTCTGGAAGATCGGCAGGGCGGTCGCACCGAAGGCGTGCTGGCCGACGGCGACGCCCGCGTGGACCTGCGCGGTGGAGAAGCCCCAGGCGTCGGGGGTCGGGGTGGGCTGGTCGGTCATGGCGGACCCTCCTGAAGGGTTCAGGGGCCGGACCCGGCGACCCCGCCCGCCGGCCGACGTGCCGATCCGGGGACCGGCGTCGTCGAGGTGCCGGAGATGACCCGGCGCCGTCGAGAGGGGCCGAGGGATCGGCCCGCGCTTGCCGGCGTCCGTTGTGGGGCCGGCCTGGTCGTCACCCGGGGCACCCCACCGCGGAAGGAGGGTTGCCGGTCAGCATGCCGGGGCCTGTTGCTGACTCTCGTGACCGTGCCTCCGAGTGTAGCCCGCCGCCCCGCCACGATTTCGTCACGCGTGTCACACGCGGATACGCTCTCCGCACGGGGCGCCCAACCCGTCAAGGGCTCGACGCCCCTGGACTCGCACCAGGTCAACCCCCGGGGCAGCCCGGGAACGGAGAGGAACAGCGCAGTGCACACCTGTCGCATGGACCACGTGTCCTACGCCGCCGGCCCCGAGGGCCTGGACGCCACGGTCGCCCGCATCGCCGAGACGCTGGGCATCGAGCGGATCAAGGGCGGTGTCCACCCACGTTTCGGCACCCAGAACGCACTGTTTCCCATGACGGAGGGGCAGTATCTGGAGGTCGTCGAGGCCCTGGACCACCCGGCCTCCCTCAGCGCGCCGTTCGGCCAGCTCGTGCGCGCCCGCACCGAGCAGGGCGGGGGCTGGATGAGCTGGGCCGTGGCCACCCCGGACATCGGCCGGTTCGAGCGCCGCCTCGGCCGCGAGGCCGTCCCCGGCAACCGTCGCTTCCCGGACGGCCGCGAGCTGTCCTGGCGGCAGATCGGCATCAAGGGCACCCTCGCGGACCCGCAGCTGCCGTACATCCTGCGCTGGGCCGACGGTCAGGAGGACATGCACCCCTCGCAGGCGGCCGAGCCGCAGGCCACCATCGAGCACCTGAACATCGCCGGCTCCCCCGAGCGCCTCGCCGAGTGGCTGGGCGGCGAGGACGAGGACGGCCAGGTCCAGGACGTGAACATCGAGTACGTCGCGCCCTCCGGCACCCCGGGCATCGTCTCGGTCACCTTCCGCACCCCGAAGGGTGCGATCACGCTCTGAGCGCGGGGGCGGGGCCGGTCAACCGAGCAGCCCCGCCCGCGCCAGCAGTGGGTAGCCGACGAACCCGACGGCGTCCAGCAGCGTGTGCGCGATGACCAGCGGCATCACCCGGCGCACCCGCAGGAACACGAGCGCGAACACCACGCCCATCAGGGCGTTGCCCACGCCCGGCCCGATCCCCTGGTACAGGTGGTACGCCCCGCGCAGCAGCGCGAGGGCGAACACCACGACGGCCGCGCGGGTCGGCAGGTACAGCCCCTCGGCGCTCACCCACGACGACGGCACGGCCGGCGCCGGATCGCGCGCCAGGCCCGCGGCGCGCAGCCGCTGCAGATACCCGAGCCGGTCGACGAGCCAGGCGCCCACGATGACCTCCTCCAGCAGTCCGTGCCGCAGCGCGGAGAGCAGCAGGACCGGCACCTGGTACCAGCTCTCCCCGAGCGCCGAGCCGACGATCGCCGTCGTGATCCCCAGGGCCCGGCCGGCGGCGTAGACACCGAGCGTGCCCAGCCCGATGGCCGCGAACAGGCCCAGGCCCCAGGCCAGGTCGCGGCCGGGGCGGCGCAGGTCGAGGCCGAGCACCCGGAACGGGTTCCGGCCGCGCAGGTGCATCAGGTGCAGCACGAGGGCCACCGGCACCAGCGCGAACCCGATGCCGAGCAGCTGGTAGGTCAGGTCGAAGGCCCAGCGGTCGGCCAGGGCCGGGTTGAGGACGGTGGTCTGCTCGCCGAGCGGGGCCTGGGTGGCCTTGTCGATGAGCTGGACGATCGCGTAGACCGCCGACTTCCCCAGGGAGAGGCCGAGGACGATCGCGATCTCCCACCGCACCGTGCGCGCCGAGGGGGCGGGCAGCGCGGGGGCGGGTCGGACGGCCGGGCCGGCCGGGGTGCAGGACGTGCGCGGGGTGGCGGGCATGCCCCCCAGTATCCGCCCGCCCCCTCTCCCCCGGGCGCTTTCGAACGTGAGGGAGGGCCTGTCTCCCGTTCGAAAGTCCCCATCCCCCCGATGTCACGTTTGAAAGTCCGGGACGGCGGAGGGAGGGTTAGCGTGGTCGTGTGGTCTCCCCGCCTGCCCCCAGCGAGCTCGAGCTGGTCCACCGCGCCCTGCAGCACCTCCGCCCCGGCCTCGACCCCGCCCTCGCCCGCCGGCTCCGCACAGCCGACTGGGCCGCGGCGTCCGTGGAGGAGGGCGGGCAGTTCCACCGGGTGCTCGTGCTCGAGGACGTCGGCGTCCTCCGGATGACGCGGGCCCACGAGGTCGGCGCCGCCCCCGCCGCGCGGTGGGCGCCCGAGCGGGACCCC
>NZ_KV825209.1:0-5559 GCF_001816085.1 Micrococcus sp. HMSC31B01 | reverse complement strand
CGGCCCACCCCGCCCGCCGTCGTCCGTCCCGGACCCCACCGCGCCCCCGTTGCTACTCTGGCCCCATGCTGACCGTCGAGAAGGCACACCTGCTGCTCACCCGCGAGGACGGGTGCTCCGAGAGCCCCTCCCACCACCGCGTTGCCCTCGCGGCCGCCGCGCTGGCCGACCACCGGTCCGCCGGGATCGTGACCCTCGAGGACGTCCCCGTGGACCGGGCCCGCGTGCTCGTGACCGCGGCCGGCACCACCGGCGACCCCGTCCTGGACTCCTCCCTCGGACAGGTCGACGCCCTGGCCGGCCGACCGCTCGTGGCCACCGTGGCGGCCGGCAAGCCGGACCTGCGCAAGGCCGTCGTCGCCCATCTGACCGAGACCGGCCGCCTCACCGAGCGCAAGGCCTTCCTGGCCACCCGGCACGTCCCCCGCGGCACCGAGCGCGCCGAGCTGCTCGCGCACCTGACCGCCGTCGTCCTGGACGAGGCAGAGCCCTCCGACGAGGACGTGCTCCTGCTCGGCGTGCTGCAGCACCTCAACCTGGCCCGGCGCCTGCTGCCGGGCGCCCACGAGCGCTATGACCGTCGCGAGATGGTCCGTCGCATCGAGACGCTGACGCGCGAGGACCTCCTGGTCCAGGCCGTGCGCCGCGCGGTGGGCGGGACCTGCGGCACCATCACCGCGGCCGCCGCCGGCTCCGTGGCCTGAGCCGGCCCGGTCAGGGCAGCGGGGCCGGGCTGTAGCCGGCCCCGCGCAGCGCCTCCAGGACCTGGGCGGAGTGCTCGGCGCCGCGGGTCTCCATGTCGATCGTGATGTGCACGCCGCCCATGGACAGCTCCGGGCCGACGCGGGTGTGGTCCACGCGCACCACGTTGGCGTCCGTGTCCGCGATGATCCGTGAGATCGTGGCCAGCTCGCCCGGGCGGTCCCGCAGCGGGATGCGCACGGTCATGTAGCGCCCCGCGGCCGACAGTCCGGCCTGGATGGACTTCAGCATGAGCATCGGATCGATGTTCCCGCCGGAGAGGATCACGGCGGTGGTGCCGAGCTCGAAGCCCAGGTCCGCCGTGCGGCCCGCCAGCAGGGCGGCCACCCCGACGGCGCCCGCCGGCTCCACCACGAGCTTGGAGCGCTCGAGGAGGTGGACGAGGGCCGCGGCGATCTCGTCGTCCGTGACGGTCACGACGGCGTCCACCAGCTCGGCGGCGATCCGCAGCGGCAGGGCCCCGGGCTTGCCAACGGCGATGCCGTCCGCGATGGTGGACACGCTCTCCAGCACCTGGACGCGGCCCTCCTCGAGGGAGCCGGGGAACGCGGCGGCGGTGGCCGCCTGCACCCCGATGACCCGCACCGTGCGCCCACGACGCCGGGCGGCCTCCTTGAGGGCCACGGCCGTGCCGGCGATGAGTCCCCCGCCGCCGATGCCCATGATCACGGTGTCCACGTCCGGCAGCACGTCGAGGATCTCGAGGCCGACGGTGCCCTGGCCCGCGATGACGGCCGGGTCGTCGAACGGCGGGATGAACACGGCACCGGTCTCCGTGGCCCACCGCTGCGCCTCGGCGAGGGACTCATCCACGGTGGAGCCGTGCAGGACGACCTCGGCACCGTGGTCCCGGGTGGCCTGCAGCTTGGGCAGGGCCACGCCGTGCGGCATGAAGATGCGGGCGCGGATGCCGAGCTTGGCGGCCGCGAGGGCGACGCCCTGGGCGTGGTTGCCGGCCGATGCGGCCACGACGCCGCGGCCGCGCTCCTCCTCGCTCAGCTGCGCCATCCGCACGTAGGCGCCGCGGACCTTGAACGAGCCGGCCCGCTGCAGGTTCTCGCACTTCAGGTGCACGTCCGTGCCCACGGCCCGTGAGAGCGCCCGGGAGTGCTGCAGCGGGGAGCGCTCGGCGATCCCGCGCAGCGTCTCGCGCGCCCGCTCGATCTCCTCGAGGGTGACGGGCAGCTCTGCCGGGGCCGGCGGACCGTCGGCGGGCCGCACCCACCGGGGCGACGGCGTCGGTCCGGTCCGGTCCGGGGTGTTCGTGGCCTGCGCCGCGCCCATCAGGCGTCGTCCCCGTGCCGGGTGCCCGCGTCGGCCTCGGAGGCGAGGGCGGCGTCCTCGTGCGTCGAGGGGCGGTACCGGTGGGAGCCGGCCGCCTCGTCCTCCGCGCCGCCCGGTTCGAGGGCGTGGTCCGTCCGCTCCGTGAGCTCCTCCGGCACGTCCGCGGTGAGGGCGCGGACGAAGCTGTTCACGAAGGCCAGCACCGGCACGGCGAACACGGCGCCCGCCAGCCCGAAGACGGTGGACCCGGCGGCGACGGCCAGGAACACGGCCAGCGGGTGCAGCGCGACGGCCTTGCCCATCACGAGCGGCTGCAGGACGTTCGACTCGATCTGCTGCACGAGCAGCACCACGCCCAGCATGAGCAGCGCGTTGACCAGGCCGTTGGACATCAAGGCCAGGAGCACCGCCATCGCGCCGGTCAGGGTGGCGCCGATCATCGGGATGAACGAGGCCAGGAACACGAGCACGGCCAGCGGGATGGCCAGCGGCACGCCCAGGATCAGGGCACCGATGCCGATGCCGACGGCGTCGATGAACGCCACGAAGATCTGGACCCGCACGTAGGAGCCGAGCGACTGCCAGCCCGAGCGGCCCGCGCGGCCCACGGTGGCCCGGTGCGCCTTCGGCACGAAGATCAGCAGGAAGCGCCAGATGCGGTCGCCGTCGTAGAGGAAGAAGATCAGGGAGAACAGGGCGATGAACAGGCCCGCACCGATGTTGACGGCCGTGGAGCCGAACGAGACGGCGCTGTTGATGACCGTGGCGGAGTTGTCCCGCAGCGTCTGCCACAGGCCCTCCAGCCCGGCACCGGAACGGGGGATCTCCACGCCCACGCCGGCCAGCCAGGCGATCGCGTCGTCGACGGCCTGGCCCAGCTGGTCGCCCAGTTGGGCGAAGCCCTGGACGATCTGCTGACCGGCGAGCCCCATGAGGCCCACCACGACGACGACCAGCAGCAGCACGCACAGCAGGGCGGCCGCGACGCCCGGCACCTTGATGCGCCGCATCGCCTGGAACACCGGGGCCAGCAGGGTGGCCAGCAGCGCGGCCACGAGGATCGGGATCACCACGAGGCTCACGAAGCCCAGCAGGTACACCACGACGCCGATGCCGATGACGACGGCCACCAGCCGCCAGGACCAGGCCGCGGCCACCGTCAGCCCATAGGGCACGTCCTTGTTGATCTTGGTCTGGGCCGCCAGGGTCGAGCTCACGCGCGATCCTCCTCGTGTGGGTGGTCGGGGACATGGGGGGTCAGACCCCACTGGACGCTCCAGCGGGCGTGCGGGGCGAGCCGGTGCAGGCCCTCCCCCGAGTTCAGGGCGTCCGCGGGAGCGGTGAGCGGCTCCACCGCGAGCGCCGTGTCACGGCCGGGCAGCCGGTCCGTGACGAAGACGTGGGTGTAGGCGAACGCGTGGTCGGACCACAGGGTCACGGCCCGGCCGTCCCCGGCGAGCAGAGTCTGGCGGTGCCGGCCGTCGGCGTCCGGCGTCAGGCCGGTGAGGCACACGTCCAGGGCGTCCTCGCCCACGGCCCGGCCGCGGCGGAAGTCCAGGTCCGTGCCGTCCACCGGCAGGGTCTCCACGGGGATGAGGTCCTCCCCCGTGCGGATCCAGGCGTCCGCGGGCACACGCAGGCTCAGCTCCGCCGTCGGGACGTCCCCGATCCGCAGGAACGGGTGGGCGCCGACCGCCACGGGCACGGTGGCGTCCGTGTGGTTCTGCACCTCGGCGGTGACGGTGAGGCCGCCGTCCGCCTCGAGCTCGTAGGTGACGCGGTGAGTGAGCCGGAACGGCCAGCCGTGCTGGGGGTGGATCTCACCGCGCAGGGTCACCGCGTGGGCGGAGAACGTCTCTGTGACGAAGTGGGTGTTGCGCAGCAGGCCGTGGCTGGCGTGGCCGCGCGCGGGTTCGGTGACGTCCAGGCGCTGCTCGACGCCGTCCAGGATCCAGCGGGCGCCGGCGACGCGGTTCGGCCACGGGCTCATCTGGATGCCGTTGGCGGCGGGCGGGACCACGTCCTGGCCGTACGGCTCGGTCAGGTCCACGCCGGCCACGCGGTACCTGCGCAGGGCACCGGCCAGGCCGACGACGACGGCCTCCGCGGACCCGCGGTGCAGGCGGTGCTGGGTGCCGGTGGCGTCCGGGGCCCCGAAGGCGGGCAGGTCGCTGGTCTCGGTCACGGGACCTCCTGAGTGGCGGCGAGGGACCCCCTCAATCTACGCCCTCGCGGACGCAGACCGCCCCGGCCCTGTGCAGGACCGGGGCGGCGGTGCGGGTCTCCGTGCGGGGACGGGGCGCCGGTCAGTCGTTGCCGCGCAGGATGGAGAGGATGCGCAGGATCTCGACGTACAGCCAGATCAGGGTCACGGTCAGGCCGAAGGCCACGGACCAGGAGTACTTCTGCGGGGCGCCGTTCTTCACGCCCACGGCGGCCATCTCGAAGTCCATCGTCAGCGAGTACGCGGCCAGCAGCACGGCGATCGCGCCGATGATCAGGCCCAGGCCGCCGGTGCGCAGGTTCGCGATGCCCGTCCAGGTGAGGACCAGGTTGACGAGCATGAAGACGAGGTAGCCCAGCATGGCCGCCATGACGATCTTCGTCATGCGCGGGGTCGGGCGGAACTTGCCCGAGGTGTACAGGGCCAGCATCACCGCGAACACGGAGAAGGTGCCGAGCACGGCCTGCACCACGATGCCCGGGTAGGCGCCCTCGAAGAACGCCGAGATGCCGCCGAGGAACAGGCCCTCGGCCAGGGCGTAGAGCATGATCAGCACGGGCGAGGGCTCGCGCTTGAACGCGTTGACCAGGCCCAGCACGAGGCCGGCGATCGCGCCGATGATCATCAGGCCCGGCGAGAACCAGCCCACGGCGCCCGCCACCACGACGAGCACGAGCATCAGGCCGGTCTTGCCGACGACGTCGTTGAAGGTCATCCGGCCGGTCTGCTCCGGGCCGGCGGAGGGCGCGCGGAAGGCGTCCTCCATGGACTGCTGGTGCGCGTACTGCTGGGCCGCCTGGCCGGCGCCGAACGCCTGGGCCTGGCCGTACGGGCTCTGCTGCTGGCCGTACGGGGACTGCGCGGACTGCTGCCCGCCCTGGTACCAACCGGGCTGCGCCTGTCCGCCGCCCTGCATCTGCTGCTGGAAGTTCTGAGAGTTCATGACCGGATTCGCCACGGCTCGCTCCTTCGGGTCGAGTCGGCCCGGTCGCACGCCGCCGCAGTGAGCAGCGCTCGTGCCCCGGGGTTCAGCACGATCCTATCGGGATGTCTGCGTCCGCGCGCGGGGCCGGAGCGTGGATCCGCGCCGGTTCACCGGCTGTTCACGGTGGGCGCAGAAGCGAGGCGCGCGGGGAGACGCGTGGTGCCCCCGGCGGGACTCGAACCCGCAACACGCCGATTTTAAGTCGGCCGCCTCTGCCAGTTGGGCCACGGGGGCGTGGCGGGCCCGTGGACGCGGGCCCGGGTGCGGACGACGCCGGCCCCGTCCGATGCGCTCGGACGGGGCC
>NZ_KV825208.1:0-6694 GCF_001816085.1 Micrococcus sp. HMSC31B01 | reverse complement strand
TCCGGTCGCCCACGACGACGGCGCGCCCTTCCGGAGGAGGACCCGCCGTCGTCGTGGGGTGGGGACGGGCGAAGCCCGTCAGGCGGGCCGGATCAGGCCGGGACCACCGGGTGGGAGCGGGTGGCGACGACCTGCTCGTCGTGCAGCTCGCGGTCCTGGATGCCCTTGGGGACGAACAGGACGGCGATGAGCGAGATCGCGGAGATCACGATGATGTACCAGGCCACGTTCTCCCAGCCGGTCTTCACGAGCTGGTCGGCGAGCAGCGGGGCGAAGGCGCCGCCGATGATGGTGCCGAGCGCGTAGCCGATGGAGACGCCGGAGAAGCGGACGCGGGCCGGGAACATCTCGGCGTACATCGCCGACTGCGGACCGTAGGACGGACCCAGGCCGAGCGTCAGGACGAACAGGCCCAGCGAGAACAGCGGCAGAGACGCGGTGTTCAGCAGCCCGAACAGCGGGAAGGCCCAGACGATCAGGAACCCGTAGCCGAGGACGAAGGTCAGCTTGCGGCCGATCTTGTCCGAGACCCAGCCGCCGAGCAGGGTGAAGATGAACCAGCCGACGCCGCCGACGAGGCTCGCGATGAGCACCTCGGAGGAGGTCATGCCCAGACCCTTCGGACCGCCGTACTTCGAGAACCACGCGATGAGCAGGTAGCCGACGCCGTTGTTCGCGGCGAAGATCACGGCGGCGAGGATGACCTCCTTGGTGTGGTGCCGGAAGAGCTCGCCCAGCGGGGCGGACTCGTCCACCTTGAGCTGCTGCATCTCCTTGAAGACCGGCGACTCCTCGACGGCCTTGCGGATCAGGTAGCCGACGACGATGAGCACCACGGAGATCAGGAACGGGATGCGCCAGCCCCAGGTGAGGAACTGCTCCTCGGACATGGTGGAGCGCACGATGAACAGCACGCCGGTGGCCAGGATCATGCCCAGCGGCACGCCGATCTGCGGGGCGGAGCCGAACAGGCCGCGCTTGCCGTGGGGGGCGTGCTCCACGGACAGCAGCGCCGCGCCGCCCCACTCGCCACCGGCGGACAGGCCCTGCAGCAGGCGGAGGGCGACGAGCAGGATCGGGGCCCACACGCCGATCTGGGCGTAGGTGGGCAGCAGGCCGATGAGGGTGGTGGCCAGGCCCATGCCGATCAGCGTGAGGGACAGCACGAGCTTGCGGCCGAAGCGGTCGCCGAGGTGGCCGGCGATGATCGCGCCGAGCGGGCGGACGAGGAAGGAGATGCCGAGGGTGACCCACGCGGCGATCTGGGAGCCGCTCTCGCCCATCGGCTGGAAGAAGAGGGCGGCGAAGACGAGCGCGGTGGCCTGGGCGAAGATGAAGAAGTCGTACCACTCGATGGTGGTGCCGACGACGGTGCCGGCGATGACCTTGCGCTCCTCGCGGCGATCGCGCGCGGGGGCGGGCGCCGCGGGGGATGCGACGGTGTGGCTCATGGATGCTCCTGGGATGCGGGGCGGCGGCCGCCCGTGAGGCGGCGGCAGGACGGTGTGGTTCCCGACCGATCGGTCGGGAAGTGACACCCGTCACCGTATACGATCCCCTGTGACTCACGCCACGATCCGGGCTGATGACGGGAATGTGACGCGGCCGGGCCGGGACGACGACGGCGCCGCGCCCCTCGCGCGAAGGGTGCGGCGCCGTCGTCGGTGGCGGGGTGTGGCGGCTCAGCCGCGGCCGGTGAACTCCGGCTTCCGCTTCTCCTGGAAGGCCTGGAAGCCCTCGGCGTAGTCCGCGGTGCCGCAGAGCTCGCCCTGGGCGATGTTCTCCGCGTCGAGGGACTCCCACAGGCCCACGCGGTGGTCGCGGACCTGGGCCACGAGCTCCTTCGACGCGCGGAACGCGAGGGTCGCGCCGGAGGCCACCTGGGCGACCTTGGCGCGGGTGAACTCCAGCAGCTCGTCCGCGGGCAGGGCCCGGGAGAACAGCCCGGCCTGGACGGCCTCGGCGCCCGAGAGGAGCTCGGCCGTGTAGATCAGGTCGAGGGTGCGGTGCGCGCCCAGGCGCTCGGTGAACAGCCAGTGGCCGCCCGAGTCCAGGGTGGCCCCGAGGTTCGCGAACGGCGAGCCGATCTTCGCGTCCTCGGCCACGTACACCACGTCCGTGGCGATCGCGAGGCCGAGGCCCACGCCCAGGCAGGCGCCCTGCACCGCGGCGAAGGTGGGGACCGGGATCTCGGACATGGCCCGCAGCACCGGGGTGACCCTGTCCCGCAGGTAGGCGGTGGCGTCGTCCTCGGCCGGGACCACGGCGGAGATGTCGCGGCCCGCGCAGAAGCCGCGGCCCTCGCCGCGCAGCAGCACGGCCCGGACCTCGCCGGACTCGACGCCGGCGGCGGCCCGCTCGTAGGCGGCCTGGAGTTCGGCCAGCGCGGCCTCGTCCAGGGCGTTCATCCTCTGGGGGGCGTCCAGCACGATCTCGGCGACGCCGTTCTCGACGGTGATCTCGATCATCGGGGGCTCCTTCGGTCTCGTGGGCGGGCGCTCAGGCGTCGAAGTCCAGCGTGATCGAGTCGGAGGTCGGGCGGGTCTGGCACGTGAGCACGTAGCCCTTCTCCACCTCGTCCTTCTCGAGCGCGTAGTTCTCGTCCATCTCGTACGCGCCGTCGACGACCTTGGCGCGGCAGGTGCCGCACACGCCGCCGGCGCACGCGAAGGGCACGTCCGAGCGGACGCGCAGCGCCGCGTTGAGGACGGTCTCGTGGGCGGACTTGGGGGACTCGACCTTGGCGGTGAGGCCGTCGAGGTTGAACTCGATGGTCACGTTGTCGCCCTTCGGGTCCACCTCGACGACACGTCCGGAGTGGCCCTGCGGGTTCTCCGGACGGCCGGTGGTGAACAGCTCGAAGCGCACGTCGTCCTCGGACACGCCGCGGGCGGCGAGCGTCTCACGCGTGAGCTGCACGAGCTCGAACGGGCCGCAGAGGAACCACTCGTCGGTGCCCTCCACGTCGATCACGCGGTCCAGGAGGGTGGTGAGCTTGTCCTCGTCGATGCGGCCGGAGAGCAGCGGGGACACGCGCTGCTCGCGGGAGAGCACGTGGTGCACCGTGAACCGGGCCGGGTACTTGTCCTTGAGGTCGCCGATCTCCTCGGCGAACATCACGTCCATGGCGGAGCGGTTCGCGTAGACCAGGTCGAAGCGCGAGGTCTCGGAGGCCGCGAGCACGGCCTTGGCGATCGCCATGATCGGGGTGATGCCCGAGCCGGCCGCGAACGCCACCAGGTGCGTGTCCTTCTTCTCCGCGACCTTCTCCGCCGCCACCTTCTGGGCGTCGTTGAGAGAGGTGACGTGCGTGCGGGACGTGAACGCGCCCTGCGGGTTCATCACGTCGATCTTCTCGCCGACCTCGAGGCTCTCGTTGGCCCACGTGGAGAACTTGCCGCCGATGTCCTTCTTCACGGCCACGCGGATCTCGCCGCGCTTCGGGACGGCGCAGATCGAGTAGGAGCGGCGCACCTCGGCGCCGTCGAGCTCCTTGCGCAGGGCCACGTACTGGCCCGGCACGTAGTCGTAGTCGTCGGCGAGCTCCTCGGGCACCGCGAAGGTGATCTCCACGGAGTCGTCGGTCAGGCGGCGCAGCTCGGACACCTCGAGGGTGTTGAACGTGGCGCGGCGCTTGCCGGTGGTGGGGACGTCGGTGGTCTCGGTCATCAGTGCACCTTGAAGTAGTCGAAGGGCTCGAGGCACTCCCGGCAGGTGTAGAGGGCCTTGCAGGAGGTGGAGCCGAAGCGGGTGATCTCGCGGGTGTTCAGGGAGTGGCAGCGCGGGCACTTCACGGCCATGCCGATCATGACCGGGCCGTCCGTGGTGCGCGCGACGGGCGGGGCGATGCCGTACTCGTTGAGCTTGGCCTTGCCCTCGTCCGTCATCCAGTCCGTGGTCCACGCCGGCTGGAGCACCAGGCGCACCTCGGCGTCGGGGAACCCGGCGCGCTCGAGCGCGCGGGTGACGTCCGTGGTGATGGTGTCCATGGCGGGACAGCCGGAATAGGTGGGCGTGATGACGACGACGGCCCTCTCGCCCTCGGCCCGTGCCTCCCGGAGGATCCCGAGGTCCGCGATGGACAGCACGGGGATCTCCGGGTCGTGCACGGTGGAGGCCGCATCCCAGACCCGCGCGTCGGCGGGATCGGCGGGGCGCAGCTCGCCGGCGGTGGTCACCAGGTCGCTCCCGGGTGACGGCGGGCCAGGGACTGCATCTCCGCGAGGATGTACCCGCGGTACTCGCTCATGGCCCCGGAGCGGTCGCCGCCGCGGGCGGTGCCCGTCGTCGGGACGGTCAGGCCGGCCTCCTCGATGGCCGCGCGGATGCGGGTCATCGTCGGCTCCTCGAGCGAGGACGGCAGCACGGCGACGCCCTGCTCGGCGAGGGCGCGGACGACGTCGTCGTCGTGGAAGAGCTCGGCCACGTAGGGCCACAGCTCGTCCAGGCCGCGCTGCATGCGGCGCTTCGACTCCTCGGTGCCCAGGCCCAGGCGCTGCAGCCACAGGGCGGCGTGGTCCTGGTGGTACAGGACCTCCTTGAGGGCCTTGTCCGCGATGGCGGCGAGCGTGGGGTCGGCCGACTCGCGCAGGCGGGTGTACAGCTCGTACGAGTAGAACGAGTAGTACAGCTGGCGGGCGATCGTCTTGGCGAAGTCGCCGTTCTCGGCCTCCACGAGGCGGACGGAGCGGAACTCCTCCTCGTCGCGGAAGTACGCGAGCTCGTCCTCGGTCTTGCCCCACGCGGTGCCGGCGTAGGAGAGGAGGAAGCGGGCGTGGCCCACGAGGTCCAGGGCGATGTTGCCCAGGGCGATGTCCTCCTCGAGCTCCGGGGCGCGCGAGATCCACCAGGACAGGCGCTGGCCGAGCATCAGGGCATCGTCACCGAGGGCGAGGGCGTAGCGGGCGACGTCGTCGCTCGCCTTCTGCTCGCCGGCCGCGATCTCCTCGGCGGTGATGGCCACGCCCGCGGAGTGCCTCGTGGCGGAGTCGTTGGTCGCGAAGCTCACAGGTGCGGCACCCCCTCGGACTGCTGGTAGTAGGTGGCGTGACGGTAGGACTTGCCCTGCGCGGACTCGAAGAAGCCGCCCTTGGAGTCCGGGTCGGAGGCCGCGATGGCCTCGGCCGGGACGACCCACACGGAGGTGCCCTCGTTGCGGCGGGTGTACAGGTCACGCGCGTTGCGCAGCGCCAGGGTGGCGTCCGGGGCGTGCAGCGAGCCGGCGTGCACGTGGGAGAGGCCGCGGTTGGCGCGGACGAAGACCTCCCACAGGGGCCAGGCGTGGGAGGCGGCGGTGGTCTCGCTCATGGGTCAGGCTCCGATCAGGTGGGTCTCGGCCGGCGCGTTCTGCTCGGCCTGGCGGCGGGCGTAGGCGGCGGCGGCCTCGCGGACCCAGGCGCCCTCCTCGTGGGCCTGGATGCGGCGGGCCATGCGCTGGGTGTTCATGGGGCCGTCGCCCTTGATCACGGACATGAACTCGTCCCAGTCCAGCTCGCCGAAGTCGTAGTGGCCGCGCTCCTCGTTCCACTTCAGGTCCGGGTCCGGCAGGGTGAGGCCGAGGGCCTCGGCCTGCGGGACGATCATGTCCACGAAGCGCTGGCGCAGGTCGTCGTTGGAGAAGCGCTTGACCTTCCAGGCCATGGACTGGCGGGAGTTGGGGGAGTCCTCGTCCGGCGGGCCGAACATCTGCAGGGCCGGGCCGTAGAAGCGGTCCACGGCGTCCTGGGCCATCTGCTTCTGCTCCGGGGTGCCGTGCGAGAGCTCGTAGAGGATCTCCCACCCCTGGCGCTGGTGGAACGACTCCTCCTTGCAGATGCGCACCATCGCGCGGCCGTACGGGCCGTAGGAGGCGCGGCACAGCGGCACCTGGTTGCAGATCGCGGCGCCGTCGACGAGCCAGCCGATCGCGCCCATGTCCGCCCAGGTGCGGGCCGGGTAGTTGAAGATCGAGGAGTACTTCGCGCGGCCGGAGAGCAGCTGCTCGTTCAGCTCGTCCCGCGGGGTGCCGAGGGTCTCGGCGGCGGAGTACAGGTACAGGCCGTGGCCGGCCTCGTCCTGGACCTTGGCCATGAGGATCGCCTTGCGCTTCAGGGAGGGGGCGCGGGTGATCCAGTTGGCCTCCGGCTGCATGCCGATGATCTCGGAGTGCGCGTGCTGAGAGACCTGGCGGGTCAGGGACTTGCGGTACGCCTCGGGCATCCAGTCGCGGGGCTCGATGCGCGAGTCCTCCGCGATCAGGCGATCGAAGTTCTCCTGGCCGGCCGCATCCTCGGGGGACGGGACGGAGGCCAGGTGCTGGGGGGAGCTGGTCTGCGTCATGGGGATCACCTCACGCTGAGTGCGGGCTGGTTCCGTGGTCAGGGCGCACCGGGGCGCACCGAATTACTGACCGCTCGTTCAGGATAGGCCAGGGTGTGACCTCGGTCAACACGCCGAGGCGCGCGGGGCCCGGGTGCGACGCGGCCCTCGGGACGGTGCGGGAGGGTTGGCTCCTGCACAGGCGTTCCGACGGCGTCCCCCATCCCCGGATCGTCCCTCACCGCGGTTGCGGGACCCGGGCCCTCCCTACGGTGGCCGCATGTCACCCCTCATCGGACCTCAGCAGATCGCCACGGCCCTGCGGGCCGCCGGACTCGACGACGACGCCGCCCGCCTGGCCGCGTGGGCCGGCCCCGCCCGGCGCGAGCGGGAGGCC
>NZ_KV825207.1:0-2362 GCF_001816085.1 Micrococcus sp. HMSC31B01 | reverse complement strand
TGCCGAGGGCCAGCGGGTGGACGCCGAGCAGCCGGTTCAGGGCGCGGGCCTCGCGGTGCGCCCGGTCCACGAGGGCGGCCAGCTCGGGCGAGGTCTCCCCCACCAGCGGCAGCTCGCGCAACGTTGCGGCCCCCACCGGCACCCCGGCCTCGGCCGCGACCGCTGCCAGCGCGTCCCAGTGTCGCGTCTCCTCCTGGGCAGGCGTGCGGCCGCCGCCCGGCTCGTCCGGCCCGGTCACCGTGGCGGAGGCCTCGTCGAGGTCGCGGACCGTGACGAGGTCCCACGTGCCGTCCGCGCTCCAGCCGCGGTCCGTGAGCAGAGGCACGCGGCGGCCGGAGGCGAGCTCCAGCTCGAGGGCGCAGTGGACGTCCACGGTCGACCGTGGGCGCCGCGGGGCGTCGGAGCGGGCGATCAGGCGGACGGGGGCGTCGTCGTCGGGGGTCATGGTCCGATCCTGACAGAGCCGCCCCGCCACACCTCGACGCGTCGGGGGCGGTTTCGGGCGGTATTCACGTCGAATACCACCGCAAACCGCCCCCGGACGGAAGCGTGCCGGACGGTGCCGGGACGCCGTCAGGCGGCTCAGGGCACCCGCGCGGTCCACTCCGGGGTCGCGAACTTGGTGCGGGCCAGCTGCTCGGCCTCCTCACGGGTGGCCTCGTCCAGCTCGACGCGGCGGGCGCCGTAGCGCTCCTCGAAGGTGGTCATCATGGTCTCCCAGATCTCGGCGCGGGAGACGCCGGTCTGGCGCCGGAGCGGGTCCACGCGCTTCTTCGCCGAGGTCACGCCCTTGCCGCGCAGCTTCTCCCGGCCGATGCGCAGCACCTCGAGCATCTTGTCCGCGTCGATGTCGTAGCTCATCGTCACGTGGTGCAGCAGCCCGGCCGTGCCCACCCGCTTCTGCGCGGCGCCGCCGATCTTCCCCTGGTCCGTGGCGATGTCGTTGAGCGGCTGGTAGAACGCGTGCACGCCGAGTCGGGAGAGCGCGTCCATGGTCCACTCGTCCAGGAACGGGTAGGTCTCCGCCGTCTCCAGCCCGTCGACCAGCGACGACGGGACGTGCATCGAGTACGTGACGCAGTTGTCCGCCTCCATGAACATCGCGCCGCCGCCGGAGATCCGCCGCACCACGTTGATGCCGTGCCGCCGCGCCCCCTCGGGGTCCACCTCGTTGGCCAGCGACTGGAAGGCGCCGATCACCACGGCCGGCTCGTTCCACTGCCACAGGCGCATGGTCGGCTTGCGACGTCCCTCGGCCACCTGTCGGGTGAGCACCTCGTCCAGGGCCAAGGTCAGCGCGATCGGCATCGGCTCCGGCCCGATGACCTCCCACTCGTGGTCCTCCCACGTGGTCGCCTTGCCGAGGGCGCGACGCACGGCCGAGGCGACCGCGAAGGCGTCCACGCCGAACAGCTCGGCCTCGGGTCGCAGACCCCGCTCGACGGCCTCCCGGATGACGCGATGCTCGGCGTCCGCGGACAGCCCGGTCACCGCCGCGTTGAGGTCCTCGAGCGCCTCGTCCGGCTCGAGGAAGAAGTCACCGTTGATGCTGGCGGTCGCGATCCGGCCGTCCGCGAGGCTCAGGTCCGCCGCGACCAGCTTGCCGCCGATCACCTTGTATTCACCGTGGAGAGTCGTCATGCCCGCCAGCCTACGGGCGACGCGACGGGCCCCGCACCGCCCGGATCGCTCCGGGGGCGCGGGGCCCGTCGTCGTGGTGGGCGCGCGGCTCAGGCCGCCGCGGTCACTTCTTGCCGCCGAAGCCCTTGAAGCGGGCGTTGAAGCGCTCGACGCGGCCGGCGGTGTCCATGATGCGCTGCTTGCCCGTGTAGAACGGGTGCGAGGCGGCCGAGATCTCGACGTCGATCACCGGGTAGGTGTTGCCATCGGTCCACTCCGCGGTCTTCTCGGAGTTCGCGGTGCTGCGGGTGAGGATCTTCTCACCGGAGGCGAGGTCGTTGAAGATGACGTAGCGGTAATCCGGGTGGATCTCAGACTTCATGGTGCATCCTTCGTTTCAGCCGCCTGATTGGGACCAGGGGCGCGAGAGGTGTGGTCAGGGGGTCCGCCGGACGGCGGGCCAGCCGCCCACTCTACCGCACCCGGGCCGGTCAGCGTGCGCGCAGCTCCCACAGCGCGACCGCCGCGGCCGCGGCCACGTTCAGTGAGTCGACGCCGTCGGGCATGGGGATGACGACGTCGGCGTCGGTCTGGGCGAGGGTCTCGGGCCGGACCCCCGGCCCCTCCTGGCCGAGGACGAGGGCCAGGCGCTCGGCGGTCCGCAGCGGCTCGATCTCCGGCGAGTCCAGGCCCACGGCGCGGTCCGTCACCTCGAGGGCGGCCACCGCGAACCCGGCCGCCC
>NZ_KV825206.1:0-1434 GCF_001816085.1 Micrococcus sp. HMSC31B01 | reverse complement strand
GGGCGTGTCAGATGGTCTGTGTAAGCCGTACCGAGAGGAACGGTAAGAATCATGACCATGATCGACGAGAAGAACCCAGGCGAGCCCTCGGGCCAGGACCTGGTCGAGCAGCTGAAAGCCTCAGGGCAGCTTGATGCCCTGTTCGCGCAGATCGACGCGGGCGGCGTCGAGCTCACCGGTGACGGCGGGTTCGTGCCCGCGCTGGTCAAGGCCGCGCTCGAGCGGGGCCTGCAGGCCGAGCTGACCAGCCATCTGGGCTACGAGAAGGGCTCGAGCGAGGCGCTGAAGCACGCCAACTCCCGCAACGGGACCACCCCGAAGACCGTGGAGTCCGAGGTCGGGCCGATCGAGCTGGACGTCCCGCGAGACCGGGGCGGGTCGTTCACCCCGCGCCTGGTGCCCAAGGGCCAGCGGCGCCTCGGGGGCCTGGATGACATGATCATCAGCCTCTATGCCGGCGGAATGACGATCCGGGACATCCAGCACCACCTGGCCTCCACGATCGGCACGGACCTGTCGCACGAGACGATCTCCAACATCACCGACGCCGTGAGCGAAGAGGTCCTGGCGTGGCAGTCGCGGCCGCTGGAGGAGTTCTATCCGGTGATCTATCTCGACGCAATCCGGATCAAGATCCGAGAGAACAGCCAGGTCCTCAACCGTGCCGCCTACATCGCCGTCGGCGTGGACCTCGAGGGCATCAAGCACGTGCTGGGGATCTGGGTCCAGGACACCGAGGGCTCGGCGTTCTGGGCCCACGTCTGCGCCGATCTCGCCAACCGGGGCGTGCAGGACGTGCTGATCGTGTGCTGCGACGGGCTCAAGGGCCTGCCGGAGGCGGTCGAGGCGACGTGGCCGGACTCGATGGTCCAGACCTGCGTGGTTCACCTGATCCGGGCCGCGATGCGGTTCGTGGCCTACCAGGACCGCAAGAAGGTCGCCGCCGCGCTGAAGCCGATCTACACCGCCCCCAACGAAGAGACCGCGAGGAAGGCGCTGGCCGAGTTCGAGGCCTCCGAGCTCGGCACGAAGTACCCGTCTGCAGCCGCGACCTGGGCGAACTCCTGGGAGCGGTTCATCCCGTTCCTGCAGTTCCCACCCATGCTCCGCAAGGTCATCTACACGACCAACAGCATCGAGTCGCTGAACTTCCAGCTACGGAAGGTGACCAAGAACCGCGGCCACTTCCCCTCGACCGAGGCGGCGGTGAAGCTGCTCTGGCTGGCGATCTGCAACATCGAAGACAAACGCGCCGCCGAACGCGCTCGGGACCGGGGCAAACCCGCCGGCCAGCGCAAAGCCCAGGGCCGGCTCGTCGAAGGTCAGGCCGTCACGAACTGGAAGCAGGCCCTCGCCCAGCTCGCCGCGGCCTACCCCGACCGGATCAACCCCTACCTGTGACCACCCCGCTTACACAGACAAGTTGACACGCCC
>NZ_KV825205.1:0-4625 GCF_001816085.1 Micrococcus sp. HMSC31B01 | reverse complement strand
CGCCCGGTGGGCGGCTGGCTGGTGGACGTGGCGGCGGTGCTGGCCGACCGCGCGTCGGGGGTGGCGTTCACGCGGGACCTGCTCGCGCGCACGGTGGAGCGGACGCCGCGCCTGGGCTGCTTCGGGCTGCACGAGTGGGCGATGGCATACCGCTCGGACGTGCACGGGGTGCGGCACTCCCAGCTGCCGCTGCGGCTCGGGGCCGAGGGGACGGACGCGGTGGTGGAGGGCTCGCGGATCCGGTGCACGCACTTCGACGCGTTCCGGTTCTTCGCGCCCGAGGCCCGCGACCGCAACGAGGGCGACGACGGCGTCCTGCCCACGCGCGCCGGGATGCGGGAGATGGAACAGCCCGGCTGCCTGCACGCGGGGATGGACCCATAGAAGTCAACATCGCTTAGGATGGAGTCATGCGCGCCGCCATCTACCTCCGCATCTCCCTCGACCGTCACGGCGACGGCCTTGCAGTAGAGCGGCAACGCGAGGACTGCAAACGGATCATCGCTCAGCGTGGATGGGAGCACGTCGCCACCTATGAGGATCCGTCCGTGTCAGCTTCATCACGCACCGTCACCCGCCCCGGGTATGAGCGCATGGTCCGAGACTGGCAGGCCGGCCGCTTCGACGCCGTTGTCTGCTGGGACCTCGACCGCCTCACTCGCCAACCCCGGCAGCTGGAAGACTGGATCGACGCCGCCGAACAACGCGGACTACACCTCGTGACCGCGAACGGGGAGGCCGACCTAGGCACGGATGCCGGCCGGATGTTCGCCCGTATTAAGGCGGCCGTCTCCCGCCAGGAGGTGGACCGTAAGAGCGCGCGGCAGGTGCGCGCCGCTCAGCAACGCGCCGAGCTCGGCAAGGGGTGGGGCCCTCGCCGGCCGTTCGGATTCGCCGAGGACAAGGTGACCCATGACCCCGCCGAGGCGGCCGTGGTGCGTCGCATGTACGACGACTTCAATGCAGGCGTGGGCCAGCGCGAGATCTGCCGCCGTCTGGCCGCGGAGGGTGTGCGCACGAGCACGGGCCGGGAGTGGACTCAACCCGCCCTTCGGCAGTTTCTCCGCAATCCCCGCAACGCCGGCCTCCGCGCCTACCGGGGGGAGATCATCGGCCCCGCTGAATGGGCGCCCCTGGTAAGCGAATCGGTCTACCGCGCCGCCCTCGATCGCATGGACGCGCCGACGAAGCGTGTAGGAGGCAGCGGCGCTAAACATCTGTTGATCGGCGTGGCCCGGTGCGGGGTCTGCGATAGCCCGGTGGGAACCAACTACACGGCGACTCACAAGCGGCAGTACGCGTGCCGAGCCGGACACGTGGCGCGCTCCGCGGAGGCCGTGGACGCATACGTTTCTGAGGTCGCCGTGGGCGTCCTGTCCACCCGCGGGGCCGCCGCCTTTACCCGCCATGACGACGCGGGGCAGGTAGAACTCTCGGCCGAGGCCGACCGGATCCGAGCACGACAAGAAGCGCTAGCCGTGGAGTTCGCCGACGGCACCCTTACCGCCGCACAGTTGCGCGCAGCTAACGCCCGCATGGCGGAGCGTCTCGAACAGGTCACCGCAGCGATGGTCGCGGCCGAGGGCAATGCGGCACTGCGCCCCCTGCTTGAAGCGGAGAGCGTGGCGGCAGGCTGGGAGCGTCTGGATATACCGCGGCGACGCGCGGTGATAGACACGCTCATGAACGTGCGGATCCTGCGCACGTCGCAAGGGTCCCGGTTCGACCCGGCATCCGTGGAGATCACACCGCGCACGGGGTGAGGAGTTCCGCGGAACCAGCGGCCAGCAGGGTGGGCCGCCCACGGAGGACCCGCACACCAAGGTGATACTTATCACATCCCGTTGACGGGGCAGGAACTGTCACATAAAGTGTAGTTAGGTCGCCAGAGGTGGGCCAGAGCCACGTAGTGCTCCCACCAGGCGGCAGGGCTGGACGCTCTCCGCCAGTCGCCGCAGGCGGGCGATCTTTGCCCCGTCTGGTTGACAGCCGCCGAAGTGAGTCATAGCGTGTAGTTAGGTCGCAAGAGGTGGGCCAAGGTGTCAGACATGGCGGAGAAGCGGCCAACACACCTCTCAAGCTGACGACAGTCCCACGTCCTCGGGGCAGGCGCCCACAAGGGTTGTCTAGCCGCCCCGCTACGCCGGACACCACGGGGCCGCTCTATCTGCCCTACGGGCAGGGAGCCCCCCGCCCACTCCCACCCCTACGCACATCGCTAAGGCCAGTCACTCGACTGGCCTTTTTTCGTGCCCAAACTCAGGAGGAAACCCTTGTCCGAGATGGCCCCCACCCTGTACAGCCCTCGCGAAATCGCAGAGATGTTCGGAGTCTCCACCCGCCGTATCAACAGCCTGATCCGGGAGGGCGCCCTGCCGGTCTACGTGCTCGGCCCGCGGACGCGCCGTATCGACGTTCAGGCCGCCCGGGAGGCCCTCGCCCTTGAGCGCCCTTGAAATCGCGGCGGCCGCCCGCCGGCTGGTAGAGGCGTGGCCCCCGCTCACCCCTGAACAGATCGACCGGATCACCCACCTGACGAACCCCGCCCCGAGCGGGGTTTTTTTATGCCCGGATTCGGGCCATACGGAGGCCAAAACTACGTGATGACGGACATGAAGAAGGGCCGCCCCGCTACCGACGGGGCGGCCCCCACTACCAAGCTCGCCACTCCCATCTTGCTCGACCCCGAGACCATGCTGGAGGGCGTCCTCGTCCTCGTTGTCGCCCACACCGAGGCCGGGGAAACCCGCTACCGGCGCCGCGTGTTCTACACCGTGGCAGCCGCTCAGCGCGCCGCTGATCGCGCGGTGGAGCGCGGACACGCCGCGTCCGTCACCCTGTGCCGGCTGGCACCGGTCACGACCCTGGCCGGCGGGTGGAAGGCATGAACGGCCCGACCTGTCGCCACTGCGCGGATTGGGCATACGGCTATGCCGAGGGCTACGCCCAGGGGCACGCATCCGGTCTGGCCGCCGGACGCGTGCAGGGCGCCGCTGAGGGGCCCGCTCACCCGGCTATCGCTGACTCCGTGGCCCGCATGTTCGCCGGGTGGGACGGCGCCGAGGCGGCCCATGCCCGCTCCGCCGCCGGCTTCCGTGACTGGTACGCCCAGGCCCGCCAGGAGGAGAACGCGCATGACATCGCCGCTTGATATCGAGGACGTGGATCTGTCGGAGACGACCCGCCAGCGGCCCGACTACTTCCACCCGGACCTCTACGCCGAACAGCCGCCGGCAGAACGGCCCGGAGAGAAGCACCGGGGCCAGCTGCGCATCGCGCACCGCCTGGCCGAGGCCCACAGCGGCCGGCTGATGTACGTCAACGGGCTGGGCTGGCACGTCTGGGACGGGCAGCGGTGGGCGCCGGACGAGACCGCCGCCGCTGAACGCGCCGTTCACGACGTGCTGCGCTCAGCCCTGGCCGAATCCCACGACGGGGACCGCAATCTGCGCGAAGACGTCCGCCGCTGCGAGACGGCCGCGGGCATCCGCGGCGTCCTGGACATCGCCGCCACCCTGGAAGGTGTGCGCGTGGCCGTGGACGCCCTCGACGCGGACCCGCACCTGCTGAACGTGGCGAACGGGACGTTGGATCTGCGCACACGCACCCTGCGCCCGCACGATCCGGCCGACCGCCTCACCCGCGTCTGCCGGGGTGCGTGGACCGCTGGGGAGTCCGATGGGATGTGGTCCGACTTCCTGGCCCGGGTGTTGCCTGATGACGCTGAACGCGCCTACTTCCAGCGCGTGATCGGTCAGGCCGTGTTCGGTGCCGTCCGCGAGCACCTGTTCCCCGTGCTCACGGGCACGGGTGCAAACGGCAAGGGCACTGCCTACACCGCCATTGCGCACGCGCTGGGCGACTACGCCGCCATCATCGACCCGGACCTGCTGATGACGTCCGCGCGCGGCCCGGGCGGGCCGGAAATGATGCAGCTGTTCGGGGCGCGTCTGGTCATCGGCTCGGAGACCGAGGAGGGCAAGCCCCTGGACGCCGCGCTGATGAAGCGCCTGACCGGCGGTGACCCCATCACGGCCCGGCATCTGTACCAGGCGCCCGTCACCTGGGAGCCCTCTCACCAGTTCCTCTACGTGACGAATCACCTACCAAAGGTGAAGGGCAACGATCCAGCGGTCTGGCGGCGCGTGCGTGTGCTGCCCTTCGACGTGGTCATCCCGCCGGCTGATCGCGACCCCGCCCTGCCCGAGCGCCTGCGTGAGGCCGCTGACGCCGTGGTGACGTGGGCCGTGCGCGGATGGTGGGACTACCTGGACGCGGGCGGCATGGGCGAACCGGAGGCGGTGAAGGCCGCAACGGACGCCTACGCGGTGCAGTCAGACGCGGTGCGCCGGTTCATCGCTGACGCCTGTGTGATCGCGCCCGGAGCGTCGGCACGGACCCGTGAGCTGCATACGGCCTGGACGGCATGGGCTGCTGCCGACGGGGCCGAGCCGCTGGCCGAGAAGAAGTTCGGGGCCGAGCTGGACCGGCTGGGATACCCCACCACCCGGACCCGCGCCGGGTCTGTCCGGCAGGGCATCGGACTGCTTGCAGACGATGACTGACCGGCCCGCGTGACAGGTGTGGCAGGTCAAAGAGGGCGTGTCAGATGGTCTGTGTAAGCC
>NZ_KV825204.1:0-5185 GCF_001816085.1 Micrococcus sp. HMSC31B01 | reverse complement strand
GGACGCTGGCGGCGTCCGGGCCGTCGTCGTGGTGGGGCGGGGAGGGCCCAGCCCCGCCGGCCCGTCAGGCGCGGTGGGCGCCGCCCTCGGTGACGATCGGGTGCTCGGCCGTGCCGGCGACGCCCTGGGTGATCAGGCCGTCGGCGCGGTGCTCCCAGAAGTCCGCGTTGCGGATGCCGAGCGGGCGCGGGTCGAACTGCGGGTCGAGACCCTGGCGCTTCTGTGCACGGTAGTCCTTGAGGGCCTTGAGGGCCGGGCCCTGCAGCACGAGGATGCCGAGGATGTTCAGCCAGGCCATGGAGCCCACGCCGATGTCGCCGAGGCCCCAGGCCGCACCCGTGGTGGCGACGGCGCCGTAGGCCACGGACACGAGGATCAGGGCCTGCAGGAAGCGCAGCACGACGCGGCGGACCATGCCGTTGCGCAGGTTGCGCGTGAGGAACACGAGGTTGACCTCGGCCATGTAGTAGTACGCCACGATCGTGGTGAAGGCGAAGAACGCGAGCGCCACGGCCACGAACGTGGGGCCGAAGCCGGTGAACATGGCGTCGAAGCCAGTCTGGACGAAGGCCGGGCCCTCGGAGGCCGTCGGCGAGACGATGCCCTCGAACAGCAGGCCGGAGCCGGACCCGTCCGAGTACACCCGGTAGGCGCCCGTGGAGATGATGATGAACGCGGTGGCCGAGCAGACGAAGAGCGTGTCGATGTACACGGCGAACGCCTGCACGAAGCCCTGCTTGGCCGGGTGCGAGACCTCGGCGGCCGCGGCGGCGTGCGGACCCGTGCCCTGGCCGGCCTCGTTGGAGTAGACGCCGCGCTTCACGCCCCACTGGATGGCGAGGCCGAGGATCGCGCCGAACACGGCGTGCACACCGAACGCGCTGGCGAAGATGGAGCCGAAGACCTCGGGGATCTGGTCGAAGTTCAGGAACAGCACGATCAGCGCGAGGATGATGTACAGCACGGCCATCACGGGCACCACGTAGACGGCGAACGTCGCGATGCGCTTCACGCCGCCCAGGACGATGAAGGCCAGCAGGATGACCATGGCCAGGGCCACGACCCAGGCGGGCACGGCCCACGCCTCGCCCACGGCCGCGGCCACGCCGTTGGCCTGCACGCCCGGCAGGAAGTAGCTGGTGGCGAAGACGGTGACGACGGCGAACAGGATCGCGTACGCCTTGAAGGCGGGGGCGGCGGCCGTGTGCTTGTAGGCCTTCTCCAGGTAGTACGCCGGGCCGCCGCGGTACTCGCCGGTGTCCGGGTCGCGCTCCTTGTAGATCTGGCCGAGCGTGGACTCGATGAAGGATGTGGCGGCGCCGAGCAGGGCCATGACCCACATCCAGAACACGGCGCCGGGGCCGCCGAACGCGATGGCCGTGGCGACGCCGCCGATGTTGCCCATGCCGACGCGGCCGGCGAGCGACATCATGAGGGACTGGAGGGACGAGGTGCCGTCCGCGGAGTCCTGGCCCTCGCGGAGCTGCTTCACCATGTCCGGGATGTTCACGAACTGCAGGAACATGGTCCGGATGGTGAAGTAGAGGCCGACGATCAGGCAGAGCCAGATCAGGGCCGGGGACCAGATGACGTCGTTCACGGCGGTGATGAGATCTGCGAAGGACATGGGGTCTCCAGATCGGGGTGGGGATGGCCGGTGCGGTGCGAGCTCCGAGCGGCGGCCGCCGGCGGTCCCGGACGACTGGGGAGAAGGATACGCGCAAATGTGACCCGCGTCTCGCATCCAGCGTGGCGGATCGGGAGTCCGGGCGCGCGGCCCGCGACGACAGCGGCCCCGGACATGCGAAAAGCCCCGGAACCACTGGGGTCCCGGGGCCTACCCGCGGAGGATGGGGGATTTGAACCCCCGAGGGCTGTTAACCCAACACGCGTTCCAGGCGTGCGCCATAGGCCGCTAGGCGAATCCTCCTTGGTGCGCCCTCAGGCGGCGGACCGCGCGAGGGCAGGCTCCATCATAACCAGATCGTCCTGGGCCGCGCCAATCCTCCGCGGGAGGCGCGAGCTCGGCCTGGGCCTCCCCGCGGCCCGAATCGCCGCGCCCGCCGCCGCCCTGGTAGAGTCGTCGGCGGCCCCTCACGTGGTGTCATCTCGCTGAACTCCCCCAGGACCGGAAGGTAGCAAGGGTAGGTGGGCTCTGGCAGGTGCGTGAGGGGTCTTCGCTTTCCCCAGGAGATCCCATGCCCGCCGGACGCTACGCCCCCTCCCCCACGGGAAGCCTGCACCTGGGCAACCTGCGCACCGCGCTCGTCGCGTGGCTCGCGGCGCGCGCCACGGACCGCGCCTTCCTGCTGCGGATCGAGGACCTGGACCGCGTCCGCTCCGGGGCCGAGGCCGACCAGCGGGCGGACCTGGCCGCCGTCGGGCTGGATTGGGACGCCGAGCCGGTGCGTCAGTCCGAACGCACCGGCCTGTACGACGCCGCCGTGGCCGCCCTGCGCGCCGCGCACGGCGCGGACGCGGTCTACGAGTGCTTCTGCTCGCGCAAGGACATCGCCGAGGCGACGTCGGCCCCACACCCGAGGCCCGACGACGGCGCCCCCGCCCCCGGTGGCACCGTGCCGCTGCGTCCGCCCGGCTTCTATCCGGGCACCTGCCGGGACCTGACGGAGGCCGAGCGGGCCGAGCGACGGCGGGTGCGTCCCGCCGCCCTGCGGATCGACGCGGCGAAGGTTGCGGGCCTGCCGGCGGGCGGGATCCCCCGCGCCACCGCCGTGGACGTGCTGCACGGCGAGGTCACGGGCCTGGTCGACGACCTGGTGCTGCGCCGGAACGACGGGGCGTACGCGTACAACCTGGCCGTCGTCGTGGACGACCTGGCGCAGGGCGTGGACCAGGTGGTCCGCGGTGACGACCTGCTCGACTCGGCCCCGCGTCAGCGCTGGCTGGCCGAGGCGCTGTGCGCCGCGCGCGGGGAGCCGACGCCCGCGGTGGAGTACCTGCACGTGCCGCTCGTGCTGAATGCGGAGGGGCGGCGGCTGGCCAAGCGGGACGGCGCCGTGACGCTCGAGGACCTCGCCGCGCAGGACCCGGCGTGGACCCCCGAGCGGGTGCGGGACCGGCTGCTGGAGTCCCTCGGCCTGCCCGCGGGACCGCTGGCGGCCGCCGTGCCCGCGTTCGACCCGGCCGCCCTGCCGCGTGATCCGTGGGTGTTCACCGGGCTCTGAGCGGGCCGGCGCCCTGATCCGCCGCAGGCCCGGCCCCGGTCAGAGGACCTGGGCGGCCTGGTCGAAGTCGAGGCGGCCCTGGCGGGGCTGCTGCGCCTTCTCGTCGTCTGCGGCGGCGTGGCCCACGTTGATCACCAGGAGGGACTTCCAGGCACGGTCCGCATGGAACTCGGCGTCCACGGCGGCGGCGTCGAACCCGGCCATGGGGCCGACCTCGAGCCCGTGCGCGCGCAGGGCCACGAGCAGGTAGCCCACCTGGATGAGCGCGTTCGTGCGGCCCATCCCCTCGCGCATGCCCGGCTTGCCCTCGGCATCCTCCTCGAAGCCCTCCCGGAACGGGGCGAGGTGGCCCATGTGGCGGTGCCAGTCGAGGTCGTAGGAGGCGATCATTGTGAGCGGGGCGCGCTCCGTCTTCTCCCGGTTGAACTCGATCATGAGCGGGGCCAGGCGGGCGCGGGCCTCGGGGCTGTCCACGACGTCGAGCCGCAGCGGCTGGTTGTTCATGGCGGTCGGCGCCCAGCGGAGGTCCGCGTAGGCCCGCTCGATCAGCGCGAGGTCGACGGGCTCGTCCGAGAAGAGCTGCGTCGTGTGGCGGTCCGCGAAGAGGCGGTCGATCTCGGCCTGACTCAGCGGTCCCGCGTCCGGGGCCGGCTGCGTGGGGTGGATCGTGTCCTCGGCGTCGGTGTGCATGTGCGTGGTGGTCATGGGCCAGGGAACGGGCCGGCGGGCGTGCGCATTCCCCGGCTCCCTTAGCCCGTCCGCCCGCCGGATAGGCTTTCGAGGGTGAGCACCGCCCTGTATCGCCGCTACCGCCCGGACCGTTTCGAGGACGTGATCGGGCAGGACCATGTCACGGTCCCGCTGCGCACCGCACTGGCGAAGGACCGCGTGAACCACGCCTACCTCTTCTCCGGCCCGCGCGGCTGCGGCAAGACCACGTCCGCCCGCATCCTCGCGCGCTGCCTGAACTGCGCCCAAGGCCCCACGCCCACGCCGTGCGGCGAGTGCGACTCGTGCCGGGACCTGGCCACCGGCGGGCCGGGCTCGCTGGACGTGCTGGAGATCGACGCGGCCTCGCACGGCGGTGTGGAGGACGCCCGCGGCCTGCGCGAGCGGGCCACGTTCGCCCCGGTCCGGGACCGCTACAAGATCCTCATCATCGACGAGGCGCACATGGTCACCGCGGCGGGCTTCAACGCGCTGCTCAAGATCGTGGAGGAGCCGCCGGAGCACCTGAAGTTCATCTTCGCCACCACGGAGCCGGAGAAGGTCATCGGGACCATCCGCTCCCGCACCCACCACTACCCGTTCCGGCTCGTGCCGCCGGAGCCGCTCATCGCCTACCTCGAGCAGCTGTGCGCGGAGGAGGGCGTGTCCGTGGAGAAGGGCGTGCTGCCGCTCGTGGTGCGCGCCGGCACGGGCTCGGTGCGTGACACGCTCTCCGTGCTGGACCAGCTGATCGCGGGTGCCCAGGAGGGCCAGGTCTCCTACGAGCTCGCGGTGAGCCTGCTCGGCTTCACCCCGGAAGCCCTGCTGGACGACGTGATCGACGCCGTCGCCGCGGACGACACCCCCACCGTATTCCGCGTGGTGGACCGCGTGGTGCAGTCCGGCCAGGACCCGCGCCGCTTCGTCGAGGACCTGCTGGACCGCTTCCGCGACCTCGTGATCGCCCGTGCCCTGCCGGAGGAGGCCGGGGCGATCCTGCACGGCATGCCGGAGGACCAGGTGCGGCGTCTGTCGGCGCAGGCCGCGCAGCTCTCCCGCGCGGAGCTCTCCCGCCTCGCGGACGTCACCAACCTCGCGCTGACGGACATGGTGGGGGCCACCAGTCCCCGCCTGCACCTCGAGCTGCTCATGGCGCGCCTGCTGCTGCCTGCCTCGGACGAGACGCACCGCGGCCTGGCCGCCCGCCTCGAGGCCCTCGAACGGCGCCTGGAGCTCGGTGGCGCCGCGCCCGTCGAGGACGGCGCCCCGGAGGGCACGACGACGCCGGCCCG
>NZ_KV825203.1:0-3580 GCF_001816085.1 Micrococcus sp. HMSC31B01 | reverse complement strand
CCTGGACCGCGCCGCCCTGCACGCCGTCACGCCCGCCCAGGCCCTCGCCCACCCCACGTGGGACATGGGCCGCGTCGTCACCACCAACTCCGCCTCCCTCGTGAACAAGGCCCTCGAGGTGATCGAGGCCCACCTGCTGTTCGACGTGCCCCTGGACCGGATCGACGTCGTGGTCCACCCGCAGTCCGTGGTCCACTCGATGGTCGAGTTCGTCGACGGGTCCACGCTCGCCCAGGCCTCCCCGCCGGACATGCGCCTGCCCATCGCCCTGGGGCTGTGCTGGCCGCGCCGTCTCCCGGGCGCGGCCCCGGCCTGCGACTGGACGCGGGCGGCCACCTGGACGTTCGAGCCCCTCGACGAGGAGGCCTTCCCCGCGGTACGGGCCGCGAAGGAGGCGGCGGCCGCCTCGCCCACCCACATGGCCGTGTTCAACGCCGCCAACGAGGAGTCCGTGGACGCCTTCCACGCCGGCGCCCTGCCCTTCGACGGGATCGTGGACACGGTCCGCGCCGTCGTCGCCGACTATGCCCCCGAGCACGTGCTCGCCGCGGCCGGCCACGACCCCGCGCCGACGGGGCTCACCGTGGATGCCGTGCTCGCCGCCGAGGCCTGGGCGCGCCGTGCGGCGCGGGCCCGCTGGTGACCGTCGTGGAGATCCTCTGGTACGTCGCGGGCGTCCTCGCGGTCGCGCTGGGCCTGGCGGTCTCGATCGCCCTGCACGAGATCGGCCACCTCGTCCCGGCCAAGCTCTTCGGCGTGCGCGTCACGCAGTACATGATCGGCTTCGGCCCGACGCTCGTCTCGTGGCGCCGCGGCGAGACGGAGTACGGGTTCAAGGCCGTGCCGCTGGGCGGCTACGTCGCGATGATCGGGATGCTGCCCCCGCCGCGGCCCGGGCAGACGCCCCGCGCGGCGTCCACGGGCTTCGTCCAGCAGCTGGGCCGCATGGCCGACGACGCGCGGGCCCAGGCCGCCGAGGAGGTCCGCCCCGGCGACGAGCACCGCCGCTTCCTCGCCCTGCCGGTGTGGAAGCGGGTGGTGATCATGCTCGGCGGGCCGTTCATGAACCTGCTCATCGCGCTGGGCGCCACCGCCCTGCTGGTCACCACGGTGGGCACCTCGCAGCCCAGCACCACCGTCGCCGAGGTCTACCGGTGCGTGGTCACGATGCAGGAGCAGCAGGCCCGCGCCGCCTCCGGCGGGACAGAGGACTGCCGCCCGGGCGATCCCGCCGCGCCCGCCCACGAGGCGGGACTGCGCCCCGGCGACACCGTGCTCGCCTTCGACGGGCGGCCGGTCTCCGACTGGGACGCCCTCTCCGCCGCGATCCGGGACCGCGCCGGACAGCCCACCCGGATCGAGTGGGAGCGCGACGGCGAGCGGATGAGCGCCACCCTGACCCCGCGCCTGACGGAACGGCCCGTGACGGACGCGCTGGGCCGGCCCGAGCGGGCCCCGGACGGGACCGTGGCGACCCACGAGGTCGGGTTCATCGGCATGGGCGCGCAGCTCGAGACGGTCCGCGGCACCCCGCTCGACGCCGGCCCGCTCGTGGCCCAGCAGGTGCGGGGCGTCGTCGACGTCGTCCTCGTGCTGCCGCAGCGGCTGTGGGACACCGCCGTCGCCGTGGTGACCCCGGCCGAGCGCGACCCGGACGGCCCGATGTCCGTGGTGGGAGTCGGCCGGATCGCCGGGGAGGCGGCGGCGCTCGAGGAGGCCACGCTGACGGACAAGGCCGCCCTGCTGCTGTCCCTGCTGGCGGGCGTGAACGTGGCGCTCATGGTGTTCAACCTCATCCCGCTGCTCCCGCTCGACGGCGGCCACGTGGCCGGCGCCCTGTGGGAGGCGGTGCGCCGCGGCTGGGCCCGGATCACGGGCCGCCCGGACCCGGGGCCGTTCGACCTGGCCCGCATGCTGCCGCTGACCTACGCGGTGGGCGCGGCGATGCTGCTCATGGGCGTCATCCTGATCGTGGCGGACATCGTGGAGCCGGTCCGGCTGTTCTGAGCCCGGCCCGTTCGCCGTGGGCGGTCGCCCCGCGCCCCGGGGCGCCCGCGCGCCTAGGATGGACCGGAGAACCCGGCGGCCCCGCGCCGTCGACCCCGAGAACCCATGAGGAGCGCCCCCGTGCCCGTCAGCCTTGGAATGCCGTCCGCCCCGCCGCCCGTGCTGGCCCCGCGCCGCACCACCCGGCAGATCCAGGTGGGCTCGGTGGGCGTCGGCTCGCAGCACCCCGTCTCGGTGCAGTCGATGACCACCACCAAGACGCACGACATCGGCGCGACCCTGCAGCAGATCGCCGAGCTCACGGCCGCCGGCTGCGACATCGTCCGCGTGGCCTGCCCCACGGACAAGGACGCCGAGGCCCTCAAGGTCATCGCCCAGCAGTCCACCATCCCCGTGATCGCGGACATCCACTTCCAGCCGAAGTACGTGTTCGCGGCGATCGAGGCCGGCTGCGGCGCCGTGCGCGTGAACCCGGGCAACATCAAGAAGTTCGACGACAAGGTCAAGGAGATCGCGCAGGCCGCCTCGGACCACGGCACCTCCCTCCGCATCGGCGTCAACGCCGGCTCCCTGGACCCGCGCCTGCTGCAGAAGTACGGCAAGGCCACCCCGGAGGCCCTCGTCGAGTCCGCCGTCTGGGAGGCCTCCCTCTTCGAGGAGCACGGCTTCAAGGACTTCAAGATCTCCGTCAAGCACAACGACCCGGTGATCATGGCCCGCGCCTACGAGCTGCTCGCCGAGCAGGGTGACTGGCCGCTGCACCTCGGGGTCACCGAGGCCGGCCCGGCCTTCCAGGGCACCATCAAGTCCGCTACCGCCTTCGGCTACCTGCTCGGCCAGGGCATCGGTGACACCATCCGCGTCTCCCTCTCCGCGCCGCCGGTCGAGGAGGTCAAGGTGGGCCTGCAGATCCTGCAGTCCCTGAACCTGCGTGAGCGCAAGCTCGAGATCGTCTCCTGCCCCTCGTGCGGCCGCGCCCAGGTGGACGTGTACACGCTGGCCGAGCAGGTCACCGAGGGCCTCCAGGACCTTGAGGTCCCGCTGCGGGTGGCCGTCATGGGCTGCGTCGTCAACGGGCCGGGCGAGGCCCGCGAGGCCGACCTCGGCGTCGCCTCCGGCAACGGCAAGGGCCAGATCTTCGTCAAGGGCGAGGTCATCCGCACCGTGCCCGAGGACCAGATCGTGGAGACCCTCATCGAGGAGGCCAACCGGATCGCCGGCGAGATGGACCTGGGGGAGGACGGCGGTGACCAGGCTGCCGCCGGTGCCCCGGTGGTCTCCGTCCACTGACCGGGAGGTCCGGGCCGCCACGGGTGACCGCGTCCGCCTGCTGACCGACGCGGACACCGCCGCGCTCGCGGCCCTGTCCGCCCGCGCCCCCGTGTCCAACGTGTTCGTGGACTCCCTGCTCGAGGCGGGCCGCCTGGCCGGCCCGCGCGGGGGAGCGGCGGGCACCCTGTTCCTCGGGATCGACGACGACGCCCCGGGCGCCGGGGGGCTGCGTGCGGCCGTCTGGATCGGCTCGAACGTGGTGCCGGTCGCCGCGTCCGAGGCCCCGGACGCCGGCTGGACG
>NZ_KV825202.1:0-3263 GCF_001816085.1 Micrococcus sp. HMSC31B01 | reverse complement strand
CCCGGACCGCACGCAGCGTGCGGACCGGGGCGGCGTCGTCGTGCCGGCTCAGGCCTTCGGGGCGAGCGTCTCCACGATGCGCTGCATGACCGTGGGGTCGGCCAGCGTGGTGGAGTCGCCCGGGTCGCGGCCCTCGGCCACGTCCTTGAGCAGGCGGCGCATGATCTTGCCGGAGCGCGTCTTGGGCAGCTCGGGGACCACGAGCACGCGCTTGGGCTTGGCGATGGGGCCGATGTTCTTGCCCACGTGCTGCCGCAGCTCCTCCTCGACCTCGGCGACGTCGCGATCGGCCGCGGCGGCGTCCTCGGTGAGCAGGACGAACGCGACGACCGCCTCGCCCGTGGTCTCATCCTTCGCGCCGACCACCGCGGACTCGGCCACGGACGGGTGCGCCACGAGGGAGGACTCGATCTCGGTGGTGGACAGGCGGTGGCCGGAGACGTTCATGACGTCGTCCACGCGGCCCAGCAGCCAGATGTCGCCGTCCTCGTCGTAGCGGGCGCCGTCGCCGGCGAAGTACATGCCGGGGAAGCGGGACCAGTAGGTCTCCTTGAAGCGCTCCCGGTCGCCCCAGATGCCGCGCAGCATGGACGGCCACGGCTCGCGCACCACGAGGAAGCCCGCGCTCGTGTCCGTCATGGGCTCGCCGAGCTCGTCCACGACCTCCAGCACGACGCCGGGCACCGGCCTCTGGGCGGAACCGGGCTTGAGGGTGGTCACGCCGGGCAGCGGGGTGAGCATGTGGGCGCCTGTCTCGGTCTGCCACCAGGTGTCCACGATGGGGCAGCGGCCGGCGCCGATGACCTCGTGGTACCAGCGCCAGGCCTCCGGGTTGATGGCCTCGCCCACGGAGCCGAGCACGCGCAGGCTGGAGAGGTCGTACTCGTCCGGGATGTGCCGGCCCCACTTCATGAACGTGCGGATCGCCGTCGGCGCCGTGTAGAGGATGCTCACGCCGTACTTCTGCACGATCTCCCACCAGCGGCCCTGGTGCGGGGAGTCCGGGGTGCCCTCGTAGATCACCTGGGTGGCGCCGTTGACCAGCGGCGCATAGGCGACGTAGGAGTGCCCGGTGACCCAGCCGACGTCGGCGGTGCACCAGAAGACGTCCGACTCCGGGTGCAGGTCGAAGGTGTCGTGGTGGGTGGCCGCGGCCTGCACGAGGTAGCCGCCGGTGGTGTGCAGGATGCCCTTCGGCTTCCCGGTGGTACCGGAGGTGTAGAGGATGTAGAGCGGGTGCTCGGCGTCGTGCCACACGAGCTCGTGCTCGTCGGACTGGGCGTCCACGACGTCGTGCCACCACAGGTCGCGGCCCTCGGTCATCTCGACCTCGGCCTCGTTGCGGCGGACCACGAGCACGTGCTCGGCGGTGTGGCCGGGCGCGGAGAGGGCCTGGTCCACGGCGGGCTTGAGCATGGAGGGCTTGCCGCGGCGGAAGGAGCCGTCGGCCGTGACGACGAGCTTGGCCTCGGCGTCGTCCACGCGGGAGCGCAGGGCGTCGGAGGAGAAGCCGCCGAAGACCACGGAGTGGACCGCGCCGATGCGCGCGCACGCGAGCATCGTGATGACGGCCTCCGGGATCATCGGCAGGTAGACGGCCACGCGGTCTCCCTTGGTCACGCCGAGGGACTCGAACGCGTTGGCGGCGCGCCGGACCTCGGCGGCCAGGTCGGCGTAGGTGTAGGTCCGGGTGTCGCCGGGCTCGCCCTCGAAGTGGATGGCCACGCGGTCGCCGTGGCCGGCCTCGACGTGGCGGTCCAGGGCGTTGTACGCGGCGTTGGTGGTGCCGCCGACGAACCACTTCGCGAAGGGCGCGTCGGACCAGTCCAGGACGTCGGTGAAGTCCTGCTCCCAGTGCAGGATCTCGCGGGCGCGGCGGGCCCAGTAGGCCAGGCGGTCCTCGGCGGCCTCCTCGTAGAGGTCGGCTCCGGCCACCGCCTGGGCGGCGAACTCGGTCGGGGGCGGGAACGTGGGGATCTGCTCGTCCATCGACGGGGTCCTTTCGGGGTGGTGCGGTCGGTGCGCGGCACGGATGTGACGCGTCCCACACTAGTCTCCCGCCTCAGCATGCCGCGCGCGGCGTCGTCGCCACAAATCCTCGGGTCCTGTGTGTCGCATCGCACCCAGAAGCGGGGGCCGGACGCGGTGCGGACGTCGGCATGTGCCCCGCTCCCTAGGATGGTCGGACCTGAGCGGATCGCACGAGGGCGGGAGGACGCGCGGATGGAGACGGAGTCGACGGGCACGCCGACCGGGGAGACCCGGCTGGCCCTGGTGCGCCGGGCGCGGCGGATCGACCGGATCCTGGCCGAGACGTACCCGTACGCCGTCGCCGAGCTGGACTTCGAGACGCCGTTCGAGCTGCTCGTGGCCACGGTGCTGTCCGCCCAGACCACCGACGTGCGCGTCAACGCGGCCACGCCGGCGCTGTTCGCCCGCTTCCCGGATGCCCACGCGATGGCGGCGGCCACCGAGCCCGAGCTGCAGGAGCTCGTGCGCTCCACGGGGTTCTACCGGAACAAGGCCTCGGCGATCCTGCGGCTGTCCCAGGAGCTCGTGGCCCGGCACGACGGCGAGGTCCCCGCCCGTCTCGAGGACCTCGTGGCGCTGCCCGGGGTGGGGCGCAAGACCGCGTTCGTGGTGCTCGGCAGCGCCTTCGGCCAGCCCGGGATCACGGTGGACACGCACGTCGGCCGGCTGGCCCGACGCCTGGGGTTCACGGACGAGACCGACCCGGTGAAGGTGGAGCACGCCGTGGGCGCCCTGTTCCCGCGCCGTGACTGGACGATGCTCTCCCACCGGCTGATCTTCCACGGCCGCCGCGTGTGCCACGCGCGCCGCCCGGCGTGCGGGGCGTGCCCGATCGCCCGCTGGTGCCCGTCCTACGGCGAGGGGGAGACCGACCCCGAGCGGGCGCGCGCCCTGCTCGCCTACGAGCTCAAGCCCGGCCGGGAGGAGCTGCTCGAGCTCCTGCGCGCGGGGCGGACGCGCCGCGAGCTGCGCGCGCTCGGCCACGGACTGGAGGCCTGACCGCCCGGCTGGTCCACCCGCTCAGCCCGCGGTGAGGCCCGCGAGGATCGCGTCGACGGCCCGGCGCGCGTGCACCCCCACGCCCGCGAGCGTGGCCGAGGCGGCCCCGCACCAGTCGTCGTAGCCGAGCAGGTGCAGCCCCGGCACGTCCACCGAGGCGGTCGGCAGCGCACGCTCCGTCGCCGGCGCCCCGGAGGGGCGGCGGGTCAGCTCGAGGCTCCGCAGGTGGCGCA
>NZ_KV825201.1:0-1874 GCF_001816085.1 Micrococcus sp. HMSC31B01 | reverse complement strand
CAACAACGTCATGACCTCTTACACCTAGTCCCGCCCGCTCAGGAGCACCCACCGTGGACGACGACGCCGGCGGCGCCACCTGTGCAGGAGTCGTGCGTGGCCCCGGGCCACCCGGTGTCCACACCCCCGGCGCCCGCCGTTTCCCGCACGAAAACGCCCCGGCGTCCGCCGTTTCCCGAACGAAAACGTGGGTGGGGGTCAGAGGCGGGCGTCGAGCCAGGCCAGCGCGTCGGCGACCGGGGTGCGCCAGCGCCAGCGGGCCTTGGCGTCGGCGCGGGTGGGGCCGAGGTTGATCAGCCCCGTCTCATGCCCGGCCCGCTCGGCCCGCAGCACGAACCGGTAGCCGCTCATCACGGCCAGCGAGGTGCCGACGGCGAGCACCGTGCCGCCGTCGTCGGCCATCGCCTCCGCGGCCGCGCGCCGCGCCGCGGGCACGGACTCGCCGAAGTACACGACGTCCGGCTTGAGCTTCACGGAGCCGCACACCCGGCAGCCGACCATCGTGAACTCCTCCACCCAGTGCTGGTCGAGGGAGACGTCCCCGTCGGGGTTCACGGCGTCCGGGTCGATCGCCACGCGCTCGAGGTAGCCCGGATTGGCGGCCTCGAGCCGCAGGTCCAGGTCACGGCGGGACTCGGTGGCCCCGCAGTTCAGGCAGGCCACGCGCGCCAGGTCCCCGTGGAGCTCGATCAGCCGGTCCTCCGGCATCCCCGCCGCGCGTCCGGCCTCGGCGTGCAGCCCGTCCACGTTCTGGGTCAGGACGCCGGCGATCCGCCCCTCGGCCGCCCAGCGCGCGAGGATGCGGTGCGCCTCGTTCGGGCGGGCCTGGTCCATGCGGCGCCAGCCCACGAACGAGCGCGCCCAGTAGCGGTGGCGGGCGGCCGGGTCGTCCCGGAACTCCTGGTACGTCATCGGCCGGTGGCGGTGCAGGGACCCGTTCGGCCCCCGGTAGTCCGGGATGCCGGAGTCCGTGGACACGCCGGCCCCGGTGATCACGAGCGGGCGGGACTCCTCCATCAGACGCAGCAGACCTCGAGACGCCGTCTCGGGGTCCTGCAGCGGTGCTGTCTCATCCACCACCCTGGCGATCGACCGCAGGGCGGCCTGATGCCCGTCCAGGGCCGGATGCCGTGCGGGCGTCATCGCGCCCGCGCGTCGTCGTCCTCGTCCTCCGCGTAGAGGTCCGCGTACGGATCCTCGTACTCGGGCTCCTGGTCCTGCTCCGGGCCGCGCGTGCGTCCGCCCGTGAGCTCTCGCTCCAGTGCCGAGAGGTCTGTTCCGGGAGAGAAGTACTTCATCTCCCGTGCCTGCTTCGTGGCCTTCGCCTTCTGACGGCCGCGCCCCATGAGCGTGACCCCCTTCGCATCTCTCGCCGCCTCGGATCTGTGGCGCACAGGGGCCCGCCGAGGTCTTCACTGGTCAATATGGTTCGTGCGGACAAGGATACATGACCCGCCGGACGGCCTGTGGACGACGACGACCGGCCCGGTCCGGCGGGGCGTGCAGTGGCGCCGGGTGCGGCGCGGGTCGATCGGTGCTGAGTCCCTGCTCGGCGCGCAGCTCGACCGCGACGGCCACGGGCACCAGCCCGAGGGCAGCAACGGCCGCTCGGACTACGCGCCGTTCGTGGACGCGGGCATCGCCTCGACGGGCCTGCTCTCGATCCGCGACGACAACTACCACACGCCCCAGGACGACATCGACAACGTCTCCATCACCACGCTGACCCACACGGCCCGCGCGGTGGCGAACCTGATCGGCACCCTCCAGCAGGACGCCGACGCCCTCGGCACCCGCTGACCCGAGGCGTCCGTCCGTCTCACAGATGCCGTCGGGGGCGGTTTCGGGTGGTATCCAGGCCGGATACCACCCGA
>NZ_KV825200.1:0-1790 GCF_001816085.1 Micrococcus sp. HMSC31B01 | reverse complement strand
CCGGCGACGCGCCAACCCCTGGCCGCTGTGGGCGCTGCTCGGGCTCGTGGTGTTCGCCCTGCTGGGGGCGCTGCTGTGGCCGCTGCTCACGGGTGGCCGCGGCGACGGCGGCTCGGCGCCGGCGACCTCGCAGGAGGAGTCGTCCGTGAACGTGGACCCGGAGGCGTACAAGGGTCGCCCCGTGAGCGAGGTGCGCGCCGAGCTCGAGGGCCTCGGCCTGGCGGTGCGCGAGGAGGACCGCGACGCGCAGAGCCCGGAGGGCACCGTCGAGGAGATCAACCCCGTGGGGGCGCTGCAGCGCGGTGAGACCGTCACGCTGGCCGTCTCCACCGGGGAGGGCGTCATCCCGGAGGGCCTCGTGGGCCAGCCCGTGGACAGCGCGATCCAGACGCTGCGCGACCGCGGCTTCACCGTGGACCGGGTGGACGACCCGTCCGCCGACGGCGCCGACGGCGAGGTGGTGCGCGTGGTGCCCGGCGAGGGCGAGCGTCACCGCTATGACACGCACGTGCAGCTGATCGTGGCCACCGGCGGGTCCGACGCCGCGCCGACCCGCGAGGCCTCCCAGCCCGCCTCGGAGCCGGAGCCCAGCGCGTCGGAGGAGCCGAGCAGCGGGCCGAGCCCGTCGGCCTCGGACGAGCCCAGCCCGTCCCCCACCGCCGAATCCCCGACGGCCACCGCCGACCCGGAGCCCACGCAGGAGCCGACCGAGGAGCCGACGACACCCACGGGGGATCCGACGACGGAGTCCTCCGGGGAGTCCACGGCGCCGACGGGCCAGCCCACCACCGACCCGTCCGCTGACGCGCGCGGCGCGGAGGCCTCCTCCGCCGACGCGCGTGGCGCGCAGGCCTCGTCCGCCGACGCCACGCCCTCCGCCTGAGCGGCGGGCGGGACGACCACGCGGACGTGTCTGTGGACGAGCAGAGGACCCTGAACGAGCGGTACCGGATCGGTGAGCTGATCGGGCGCGGCGGCATGGCGGACGTCTTCCGCGGCGAGGACCTGCGGCTGCACCGCCCGGTGGCGGTGAAGCTGATGCGCCGGGACCTGGCGCGCGATCCGCACTTCCAGGCGCGCTTCCGCAAGGAGGCGCGCTCGGCGGCCTCCCTGAACCACCCCTCGATCGTCTCCGTGTACGACACGGGCGAGGTCTCCCTCGAGGACGGCCTCCATCCGGTGGACTGCCCGTTCCTGGTGATGGAGCTCGTCTCCGGCCGGACGCTGCGGGAGATCCTGCACGCCGAGGGCGCCGTGGGCCCGGACCGCGCCGTGGCCTGGACCCGGGGCGTGCTGGAAGCGCTCGAGCACGCGCACGAGGAGGACATCGTCCACCGCGACGTGAAGCCCGCGAACGTCATGGTCACGGACACGGGCACCGTGAAGGTGATGGACTTCGGGATCGCCCACGCGCTGGCAGACACCTCCGCCACCACGTCGCAGACCCAGGCCGTGGTGGGCACCGCCCTCTATCTGGCCCCGGAGCAGGCGACGGGCCGCACCGTGGACGGCCGCGCCGACCTCTACGCGGCCGGCTGCCTGCTGTTCGAGCTGCTCACGGGCCGGCCCCCCTTCACGGGCGACACGCCGCTGGCCGTGGCCTACCAGCACGTGCGCGAGGAGCCGCCGGCGCCCTCCGACGTCGACCCCGACCTGCCGCCCGCGTTCGACCCCGTGGTGCTGCGCGCCCTGCGCAAGGATCCACAGGACCGGTTCCCCACCGGCGCCGCGTTCCTCGCGGCCCTCGAGGAGGCCGCCGCGGATCCGCACGCCGGCCCCGGCCGTCACAC
>NZ_KV825199.1:0-2033 GCF_001816085.1 Micrococcus sp. HMSC31B01 | reverse complement strand
CGTGGTAAGGTTTTCTAGCCCGGCCATGTGAACAGACGGTGAATGCTTCGGACACGGAGTTGACACGGTCGAAACGGATGGTCTAGGATGGAGAAGTTGCTCCAGAGCGAAACGGCCCGCGGAGCGGGTCGCTGAAGCTGGAAGCGCCTGTTGTTTGAGAACTCAATAGTGTGCCAAGTTTGTTGATGCCAATTGTTTTAACATATATTGGTTGATCATCGCCTGCCACCCCCGTGGTGTGGTGATGGTCTGCTAGGTATTGAATGGATGTCGTGGTGGTTATTTCCGGCTGCCACGGTGTTGTTCTGTAATTTTTTTACGGAGAGTTTGATCCTGGCTCAGGATGAACGCTGGCGGCGTGCTTAACACATGCAAGTCGAACGATGAAGCCCAGCTTGCTGGGTGGATTAGTGGCGAACGGGTGAGTAACACGTGAGTAACCTGCCCTTAACTCTGGGATAAGCCTGGGAAACTGGGTCTAATACCGGATAGGAGCGCCTACCGCATGGTGGGTGTTGGAAAGATTTATCGGTTTTGGATGGACTCGCGGCCTATCAGCTTGTTGGTGAGGTAATGGCTCACCAAGGCGACGACGGGTAGCCGGCCTGAGAGGGTGACCGGCCACACTGGGACTGAGACACGGCCCCGACTCCTACGGGAGGCAGCAGTGGGGAATATTGCACAATGGGCGAAAGCCTGATGCAGCGACGCCGCGTGAGGGATGACGGCCTTCGGGTTGTAAACCTCTTTCAGTAGGGAAGAAGCGAAAGTGACGGTACCTGCAGAAGAAGCACCGGCTAACTACGTGCCAGCAGCCGCGGTAATACGTAGGGTGCGAGCGTTATCCGGAATTATTGGGCGTAAAGAGCTCGTAGGCGGTTTGTCGCGTCTGTCGTGAAAGTCCGGGGCTTAACCCCGGATCTGCGGTGGGTACGGGCAGACTAGAGTGCAGTAGGGGAGACTGGAATTCCTGGTGTAGCGGTGGAATGCGCAGATATCAGGAGGAACACCGATGGCGAAGGCAGGTCTCTGGGCTGTAACTGACGCTGAGGAGCGAAAGCATGGGGAGCGAACAGGATTAGATACCCTGGTAGTCCATGCCGTAAACGTTGGGCACTAGGTGTGGGGACCATTCCACGGTTTCCGCGCCGCAGCTAACGCATTAAGTGCCCCGCCTGGGGAGTACGGCCGCAAGGCTAAAACTCAAAGGAATTGACGGGGGCCCGCACAAGCGGCGGAGCATGCGGATTAATTCGATGCAACGCGAAGAACCTTACCAAGGCTTGACATGTTCTCGATCGCCGTAGAGATACGGTTTCCCCTTTGGGGCGGGTTCACAGGTGGTGCATGGTTGTCGTCAGCTCGTGTCGTGAGATGTTGGGTTAAGTCCCGCAACGAGCGCAACCCTCGTTCCATGTTGCCAGCACGTAATGGTGGGGACTCATGGGAGACTGCCGGGGTCAACTCGGAGGAAGGTGAGGACGACGTCAAATCATCATGCCCCTTATGTCTTGGGCTTCACGCATGCTACAATGGCCGGTACAATGGGTTGCGATACTGTGAGGTGGAGCTAATCCCAAAAAGCCGGTCTCAGTTCGGATTGGGGTCTGCAACTCGACCCCATGAAGTCGGAGTCGCTAGTAATCGCAGATCAGCAACGCTGCGGTGAATACGTTCCCGGGCCTTGTACACACCGCCCGTCAAGTCACGAAAGTCGGTAACACCCGAAGCCGGTGGCCTAACCCTTGTGGGGGGAGCCGTCGAAGGTGGGACCAGCGATTGGGACTAAGTCGTAACAAGGTAGCCGTACCGGAAGGTGCGGCTGGATCACCTCCTTTCTAAGGAGCATTAGTGCCCGTTGCATCACCGCGTGTGTGATGGCGGGTTGCTCATGGGTGGAACATCAATGAATGGTGCCAGTGGTGGTGCCGGCAGTGCTCGAGTACGTCATGCCTTTGCGGGTGTGGTTGGAATGGGTGGTGTTGGTGGCTGCGAGCTGGTGTTGGCACACTGTTGGGTCCTGGAACAGCAGG
>NZ_KV825198.1:0-1131 GCF_001816085.1 Micrococcus sp. HMSC31B01 | reverse complement strand
CGCGGCGAGCGCTCGGCGGGAGACCGCCCCGGTGCGGGTGCGGCTCGACCCGGCCGGGGTGCTCTGAGGGGGCGGCTGGACCGACCCGCAGCCCGATGGACAGGAGCGCGGCGATGCCGGGGCGATGACGGCGTCAGCGGCCGGCGCGGCGGAGCCAGTCGCGGATCAGCGCCGCGCAGGCGGCCGGGCGTTCGTAGTGCAGCAGATGCCCGACGCCGTCGAGGACGTGCAGCTCCGCCGTGCCGCCGCCGGCGTCGATCGCCGCGGCGAGCGCCTTCTGTGCCGGCACCGAGCCCAGCGGATCCTCTCGCCCCGCGACGAGCAGCACCGGCAGGGTGAGGCGGGCGGCGACGTCGGCCACGGAGCCCGTGCTCGAGGCGCGGTACGCCTCGGAGAGCATGCGCGCGGAGGCGAAGCCCGAGAAGTGACGCCGGTGCTGGTCATGGGTGTACGCGAGGACATCCCTGTCCCTGGTGCGGGTCATGGAGAGCGTGGTCACCCACACCACCGGCGGCGCGCCCAGCAGCAGCCGCGCCGGGCGCTCGGGCAGGCGAGCGGCGACCTCGTAGTACCCCTCGGCGACGGCCGCCAGCACCCGACTCGTCACAGACGCGGACGCCTGCAGCGCGGGTTCGGCGATGGGGTTGAGCAGGACCAGCCGTGCCCACCGGGACGGGTCCCGGGCGGCCAGCTCGGCCGCCACCGTCGTCCCGTAGGAGTGTGCGACCAGCACGGGGGCGGCCGGCAGACCCAGGGCGGCGACGCCGGCGCCCACCGCGTCCGCGTGATGGGCCACGGTGTGCTCGGCGTGAGGGAAGGGCTCCGAGTCCCCGAAGCCGGGCAGCTCGATCGAGTGGATCGGATGCTCCGGGAGCGCGTCGGCCAGCAGGGCGAGGCCGTGGTGATCCCCGCGGAAGCCGTGCACGAACACGAGCGGGGCAGCGGCCGGGTCTCCCTCGGGTGCGCCTCGCGATCCCGGCGCGGCCTCCGGAACGGGGGCGTACTCCCACACGGCCACGGACGACGGGGTCCTGCGGACGGGGTCCGGGACCGCCAGGGTGCGCCGGCGGGGCGTCCGGGCCACGTGGCCCGTGAGCACGCGGGGATCGGCGGGCGCCGCGGGCGGCCGCA
>NZ_KV825197.1:0-747 GCF_001816085.1 Micrococcus sp. HMSC31B01 | reverse complement strand
GCCGAGGCGCTCGCCGCGGCCGAGGCCGCGAGCTCGTCCCGGGCGACGGCGGTCGGGCGACTCGATTCACTCGTCGCCACGGTGCGCCGCCAGTCAGCCGCCCTGACCGAGGTCCTGGAGCGGTCCGCCGGGCTCATCGCCGAGCACACGCGGGTGCGGGGGCTGCTCGACCTCGTCCGCGGCGGCGGGGAGAACCTGCTCAAGATGCCCCTGACGAGCTACGTCCTCGCCGGGCGGCTCGAGGAGGTCGCCGCCGCGGCCACCGAGCGTCTGCTCGCCATGACGGACCAGCGGTATTCGATCGAGTACTCCGACGCCGTGGGCGGGCGCGGGAACAAGGGCCTCGAACTCGTCATCCGGGACCACTACGTGGACGAGACGCGCCACCCGGCCACGCTCTCGGGCGGCGAGACCTTCATGGCCTCCCTCGCCCTCGCCCTGGGGCTCGCGGACACCGTGCAGGCCGAAGCCGGCGGCATCGAACTGGACACGCTCTTCGTGGACGAGGGCTTCGGCTCGCTCGACGCGGACACCCTCGACGACGTCCTGGACGTCGTGGACACCCTGCGGACCGGTGGCCGGACCGTGGGCCTCGTCTCCCACGTCGAACGGATGAGGCAGGAGATCGGCGTGCGCCTCGAGGTGCGCAAGGACCGGCGCGGCTCGAGCCTCGCGGTGCACGACGGCGCCTGAGCGACGGGGGTGCGCCCCGCCGCCCCGGCCCGCGCCACGCGTGAGGTCAGGCCC
>NZ_KV825196.1:0-2153 GCF_001816085.1 Micrococcus sp. HMSC31B01 | reverse complement strand
CGTGCTCCTGAATCCCCCGTTCCACGACGGCAACGCCGTGGACCCCTCCGTGGCCCACCGGCTGGTGGCGGCCGCGGCGCGGGTGCTGGAGCCGGGCGGCCGGCTGTGGTGCGTCTGGAACTCGCACCTGCGGTACCGGCCGGTGCTGGAGGACCTCGTCGGGCCGACCCGGCAGACGGCGCGCGACCGCACGTTCACCGTGACGGTCTCCGAGCGCCGCTGAGCGCGGCCGTCGGGTCCCGTCCGCTCCCCCACGGCCAGCCCCCCGGGACGCGACGACGCCCCGCCCCTCCGGAGGGAGGGACGGGGCGTCGGGTGCTCGGCGCGGGCCGTCAGGGACGGTCACGCACCGCGGCGATCAGTTGCCGGTGAGCTTCTCGCGCAGGGCGGCGAGGGCCTCGTCGGAGGCCAGGGTGCCTCCGTCCGAGGACGGGGCCTCGGAGGAGTAGGACGAGCCGCCCAGGCCCGCACCGGCGTCGGCGCCGGCGGTGGCCTCCTCCTGGAGGGAGCGGCGCACCTGCTCCTTGTGGGCCTCCCAGCGGGCCTGAGCGTCGGCGTACTGCTGCTCCCAGGCGGCGCGCTCGGTCTCGAAGCCCTCCATCCACTCGTTGGTCTCGACGTCGAAGCCCTCGGGGTACTTGTAGTTGCCCTCCTCGTCGTACTCCGCGGCCATGCCGTAGAGCGCCGGGTCGAACTCGGTGCCCTCGGGGTCCACGCCCTCGTTGGCCTGCTTGAGGGACAGGGAGATGCGGCGACGCTCAAGGTCGATGTCGATGACCTTGACGAACAGCTCGTCGTTGACCGACACGACCTGCTCGGCGGTGTCGATGTGGCGCGAGGCCAGCTCCGAGATGTGCACGAGGCCCTCGATGCCGTCCTCCACGCGGACGAACGCACCGAACGGCACGAGCTTGGTGACCTTGCCCGGCACGACCTGGCCGAGGGCGTGGGTGCGGGCGAAGAGCTGCCACGGGTCCTCCTGGGTCGCCTTCAGCGACAGGGAGACACGCTCGCGGTCCATGTCCACCTCGAGGACCTCGACGGTGACCTCCTGGCCCACCTCGACGACCTCGGACGGGTGGTCGATGTGCTTCCAGGACAGCTCGGAGACGTGCACGAGGCCGTCCACGCCGCCCAGGTCCACGAAGGCGCCGAAGTTGACGATGGAGGACACGGTGCCGTTGCGGACCTGGCCCTTCTCCAGCTTGTGGAGGAAGTTGGAGCGGACCTCGGACTGGGTCTGCTCGAGCCAGGCGCGGCGGGACAGGACCACGTTGTTGCGGTTCTTGTCCAGCTCGATGATCTTCGCCTCGAGCTTCTGGCCGATGTAGGGGGCCAGGTCGCGCACGCGGCGCATCTCCACGAGGGAGGCCGGGAGGAAGCCGCGCAGGCCGATGTCGAGGATGAGGCCGCCCTTGACCACCTCGATGACGGTGCCCTCGACGACGCCGTCCTCCTCCTTGATCTTCTCGATGTCGCCCCAGGCGCGCTCGTACTGGGCGCGCTTCTTCGAGAGGATCAGGCGACCCTCCTTGTCCTCCTTGGTGAGGACCAGGGCCTCGACGGTGTCGCCCACGGCCACGACCTCGTCCGGGTCCACGTCGTGCTTGATGGACAGCTCGCGGGACGGGATGACGCCCTCGGTCTTGTAGCCGATGTCGAGCAGGACCTCGTCGCGGTCCACCTTGACGACGGTGCCCTCGACGAGGTCGCCATCGTTGAAGTACTTGATGGTCGCGTCGATGGCGGCGAGCAGGTCCTCGGCAGAGCCGATGTCGTTGATGGCGACCTGCGGGGCGTTGGAAGTGGTGGTCATGTAGGAGGGACTCCGTTGGGATCGGGGGTCACGTCGGGATCGATGCCGCCGGTGGGCGGCATCCGGGCACCAGAGGGGCCCCACCCGGCGTGGGTCGTGATGGACATGTATCAAACGCGCACGAATGTGCTCGTCCAGCGTATCAGAAGCCGACGAGGGTGTGCAGGGGTCGGCTGGGTCGCACAAGCCCGTCGAACGCCTCCGCCGCGCCGGCCCGCAGCTCCGCCACGACACCGGCCTCCGCCAGCACCGCGGCGCCGGCCCCGCGGGAGTGCCCGCCGAGCCAGAGCGCGGAGAACCGGGCCGCGTCGAGCCGGAGCCCCGCGCCCATGCGGAC
>NZ_KV825195.1:0-1524 GCF_001816085.1 Micrococcus sp. HMSC31B01 | reverse complement strand
TGACCTCGGAACGAAACCCAGGGCGCTTCACATCGAGTGTATCGACGTGCCACGAGCGACCCCTTCGCGCGTCTATCAGGATCGACTCGTCCCGTCCCACCCCTTTACGGAACCCCAAATGGCGATATCATCGCCATATGACGATTGATGCGATCCCGGCCGAGCCTCAGTTCGAGGTGGCAGACAGTCATGCCGCGCTCTTCCATGCCCTCGCCGAACCCACACGCTTGGCTCTCCTCCAGCACCTCTCGACCGGTGAGCACCGAGTTCGCGACCTTGTCGAACACATGCACCTTGCCCAGTCGACCGTCAGCAAGCATCTCTCGTGCCTGCGCGACTGCGGTCTGGTCACCGCGCGCACTGAAGGCCGCGCTTCCTGGTTCACCCTCGCCGATCTGCCCCGACTAAAGGGCCTGCTCGAGGTGGCGGACGACCTGCTCGACACCTCCGGGACCACCCTCTCCCTGAAGAACCACCGCGATCACGAGAACCTCGAGGACGGGGACCTCTGATGAGCTCAGGACACGACCATTCGCACGGCGGCAGCGGGTCGAGCACCGCCCGGACGCGACTCGCCATCGCCTTCGCCATCACCTCCGTCATCGTGCTCGCGCAAGCGATCGGGAGCGTCGTCACCGGAAGTCTTGCCCTGCTCACGGACACGGCGCACGCCCTCGTCGACGCCTCCGGACTGCTGGTCGCGCTGATCGCGGCGACCATGATGTTGCGCCCGGCCAGCAGCAGCCGAACCTGGGGATTCGCTCGCATCGAGGTACTGGCAGCCTTGGCCCAGGCCACGCTCCTGATCGTGGTCGGCACCTACACCGCCGTCGAGGGTATCTCGCGACTAACCGACCCCCCGGACGTCCCCTCAGGAGAGCTGCTCATCTTCGGTGTGATCGGCCTGGTCGCGAACATCGCCGCGATCCTCATCCTGGCCGGAGGCAAGGACTCGAGCCTCAACATGCGTGCCGCGTTCCTCGAGGTTCTCAATGACGCTCTCGGTTCGCTCGGCGTGATCACGGCCGCGATCGTGATCCAGCTGACCGGATTCCAACAGGCCGATGCACTGGCTGGTTTGTTCATCGCCGCGCTGATCGTGCCTCGGGCGTTCCGCATCATGGCCGAAACACTGCGGATCCTCATGGAGTACACCCCGAAGGGAGTGGATCTCGATCAGGTGCGCGAGCACATCCTCGCTCTCGACCACGTCCAGGACGTCCACGACCTGCACGCCTCAGCGATCGGGAGCAATCTGCCGATCTTCTCGGCTCACGTCGTCGTCGGGGAGGAGTGCTTCGAATCAGCCCACGCACTGCGGATCCTCGAAGAGGTCCATGTCTGCGTCAGGACGCACTTCCCGATCGCGTTCGAGCACGCCACGATCCAACTGGAGAGCCCGTCGGTGCATCGAGGTGAATCCGAACGTCCCTTGCACACTTAGCGCCCACGGATCCGCACTCCTCCTAACCGCAGGCGAGGGCGACAAAACGGCGCGCACCCCACTCGATGGTGGGGTGCGCG
>NZ_KV825194.1:0-3239 GCF_001816085.1 Micrococcus sp. HMSC31B01 | reverse complement strand
AGCGCCGCGAACAGGGGCGCGGTGAGGTGCTCGGAGAGGTGGAGCACCCCACCCGGGCCGCCGGCGGGCGCCGTGTGGGCGACCATCATCGCGACCAGGGCCAGGCCGCGCGCGACGTCCACCCAGACCAGGCGGCCCCGGGCGGTGTGGGTGGCGGCGGGAGCGTGGGAGGAGGGGGCGGGCACGGCGACCTCCGAGGTGGGGGACTCAGTCCAGGACGCGGGTGAGGTCGGCGTCCTCGTAGCGGACCGGCTTCGAGCCGGTGACGAGCTTGTGGCCGAGCCACAGCGCGAGGAACAGGGGCAGGCCGATGTACGCGCTGGCCACGGCCACGAGGTCCACGTCGCCCATGAACGCCTGGTAGTTCTGGCCGAGGATCACGACGGCGCACATGACCAGCGCGACGATCGGGCCCAGGGGGAACAGGAAGGCGCGGTAGGGCAGGTCCTTCGGGTCGTGGCCCTGCGCGACGTAGGCCCGCCGGAACCGGTAGTGGCTCCAGGCGATGCCCATCCACACGATGAACCCGGCCAGGCCCGAGGCGGAGACGAGCCACACGTAGGCGGCGCCGTCCCCGATGAACGTGGTCAGGAAGCACGCCGCGCCCACCGCGGTGGTGGCGTAGAGGGCGTTCATGGGCACGCCGCGCCGGTTCACCTTCGCCAGGAAGCGCGGGGCCTTGCCGGAGTCGGCCAGGGCCCAGAGCATGCGGGTGGAGGCGTACAGGCCCGAGTTGCCCGCGGAGAGGATGGCCGTGAGGATCACGGCGTTCATCACGGAGGCGGCGGCGAGCACGCCCGCGTTCTCGAAGACGAGCGTGAACGGGGAGATCGAGATGTCCTCGACGTCGCTGCCCAGCAGGTGGGGGCTGGTGTAGGGGATGAGGAAGCCGACGACGGTGATTGCGCCGACGTAGAAGAGCAGGATGCGCACGAACACGGTGCGGATCGCCTTGGGCACGTTCTTCTCCGGGTCCTCGGCCTCGCCCGCGGCCACGCCGACCAGCTCGGTGCCCTGGAAGGAGAAGCCGGCCACCATGAAGATCGCCAGGATGCCGGCGCCGCCGCCCACGAAGGGGGCCTCGCCGTCCGTCCAGTTGTGGAAGCCGGGGGAGGAGCCGCCGAGGATGCCGACGATCATCAGGACGCCGAGCACCAGGAAGATCACCACCGTGGCGACCTTGATGAGCGAGAACCAGAACTCGCTCTCGCCGTAGGCGCGCGTGGAGAGGGCGTTGAGGCCGAAGAGCAGCGCGAGGAAGATCGCGGACCAGATCCACGAGGGCACGTCCGGGAGCCAGTACCGCATGATCAGGGCCGCCGCGACGAGCTCGGCGGCCACCGTGATCGCCCAGTTGTACCAGTAGTTCCAGCCGATGGCGAAGCCGAACGAGGGGCTCACGAAGCGGGTCGAGTACTCCTCGAACGCGCCGGAGACCGGCAGGTACGTGGACATCTCGCCGAGCGACTGCATCAGCAGGAACACCATGAAGCCGATGGCCACATAGGCCACGAGGGCGCCACCGGGGCCGGCGGTCGCGATGGTGTTGCCCGAGGCCACGAACAGGCCCGTGCCGATGGCGCCGCCCATCGCGATCATCGTCAGGTGCCGGGACTTGAGGGTGCGTTGCAGGGAGCCGCCCTCATGGGTGGCGTGGGCGGCGGAGGCGGCCGGCGTCGACGGGGACGTCCGGGGTGCGCTGGTGTCCACGGTGGCCTTTCGGTGGAGGAGCGGTCGGACGCGCGTCGAAGGCCGCGGCGTCCCACCCTGCTGCACGGTGGTAGAAGGGTATCCCGGCCGGGCGCGTCCGTCAGACGGCGGGGACGAGTTCGGCGCGCAGCGCCGCCGTGAACGCGTCCACGTCCTCCTCGGTCGTGTCGAAGCCGCACACCCAGCGCACCTCGCGGCGCGCCGCGTCCCAGTCGTAGAACCGGAAGCGGGCGCGCAGCCGGTCGGCCACGCCCTCGGGCAGGACGGCGAACACGGCGTTGGCGTCCGTGGCCTGCGTGAACTCGACGCCGGCCAGCGAGCCGTCGGCGACCCCCGCCTCGATGCCGGCGCGCAGCCGGGCGGCCATGGCGTTGGCGTGGCGGGCGGAGCGCAGGTACAGGTCGCCGTCGAACAGGGCGAGCAGCTGCGCCGAGATGAAGCGCATCTTCGAGGCCAGCTGCATCTGGTTCTTGCGCAGGTACACGAGGCCGTCCGCGGCGTCCGGGTCGAGCACGACGACGGCCTCGGCCAGCAGCGCCCCGTTCTTGGTGCCGCCGAGGGAGAGCACGTCCACGCCGACGTCGGTGGTGAAGGCGCGCAGCGGCAGGCCCAGGGAGGCCGCGGCATTGGCGATGCGGGCGCCGTCCATGTAGACGCGCATCCCGTGCTCGTGGGCGTAGTCCGTGATGGCCTTGACCTCGTCCGGGGTGTAGACCGTGCCGAGCTCGGTGGACTGGGTGAGGTAGACGACCAGGGGCTGGGCGCGGTGCTCGTCACCCCAGCCCCAGGCCTCGGCGGCGATCAGCTCGGGGGTGAGCTTGCCGTCGTCGGTGGCCACGGGCAGCAGCTTGATGCCGGCGGACTTCTCGGGCGCGCCGCCCTCGTCCACGTGGATGTGCGCGGTGTCCGCGCAGATCACCGCGCCCCAGCGGGGCAGCATGGCCTGGAGCCCGACGACGTTCGCCCCGGTCCCGTTGAACATCGGCCACGCGGTGGCGTCCTTGCCGAAGTGCTGGGCCACGACCTCCTGAAGACGCGCCGTGTACACGTCCTCGCCGTAGGCGACCTGGTGGCCCCCGTTGGCCTCGGCGATCGCCGCGAGCACCTCCGGGTGGACGCCGGAGTAGTTGTCCGAGGCGAAGCCCCGCTCCTGCGGATCGTGGATCCTCTGCATGTCAGTCCGTTCCCTTCTCCTGGAGCGTGAGGACGGCGTCGTTCAGCGCGCCCGCCTCAGCCTTCCACAGTCGCGCGTACTCCTCGGCCAGCCGTTCCTCGAGCCCGGCGAGGGACTTCACGCGGAACACGACGGCCGCCGAGCGCAGCGGCGCCTCCGCGTCCCGGGCGGCCTTGGCCCAGCCCTGCGCGACCGCGCGGGTCCATGCCTCGCTCGCCGCCTTCACCGCGGCGTAGTTCGCGCCGCCGGCGAGCGGCCGGGTCACCGCCGTGGACGAGACGATCGCGAGGCGACCGGCGGACGAGGCCCGCAGGTCGTCGTCGAGGGCCCGGCTCACGTGCCGCAGCGCCGTGAA
>NZ_KV825193.1:0-10275 GCF_001816085.1 Micrococcus sp. HMSC31B01 | reverse complement strand
CGGGGAACGCGCCGCCGTCGAAGCGCTGGGTGTCCTGATCGATGATCCGGGCGATCCCGCCGACGTACACCGCCGCCGCGATGCCCACGGCCAGCAGCGCCACGAGCGCCACCGCCAGGGCGATCAGCCACGGGCGGCGACGACGACGGCGCCGCCCGACGGCGACGTCCTCCTGCGGGGGGCGGGGGCGGGGGTCCGCGGTGCTGCTCACGTGGGCTCCTGAGGCGGGGACGGGAACGGTCCCGCCCATGCTAGGGCACGGGCTCCCGCGGGTCCCGGCGCCGCACGTATCCTGGGCGGATGGAATCCCGCCGTCTGCGTCGTCTCGTGCCCCTCCTGACCGCGATCGCCCTCGGCGCCACGGCCTGCACCGGACGGGTGGCCACGGTGGAGGCCGCGCCCCACGCCGCTGACCCGGCGTGTGCCCCGGCCATGGTGGCCATGCCCGACGCCCTGGGCGACCTCGACCTGCGCCCCACCGACAGCCAGGCGACGGCCGTGTGGGGCGACCCGGCCGCCGTCGTCCTGCGCTGCGGCGCCGAGGTCCCCGGCCCCACCACGGACCGCTGCATCTCCGTGGACGGGATCGACTGGGTCATCCGGGACGAGGACGAGAACTGGCGGATCACCACCTACGGCCGTGACCCGGCCGTGGAGGTGCTGTTCGGCAAGGACCAGGCCAGCTCGGACACCGTGATGGTGGGCCTGTCCTCGGCGGTCGCGCAGATCGAGTCCAGCGGCGGCTGCGTCAGCGTGCAGGACGCCACACCCGTCGGCTGAGACCGGCGCGGGCCGCGTCAGTGCAGGCCGACGCCCCGCTCGAGGGCGAGGTCCAGCAGCTCCGAGATCAGATCGTCGTAGGACAGGCCCGTCCGCTCCCACATGGCCGGGTACATGCTGATGGGCGTGAAGCCCGGCATGGTGTTGATCTCGTTGACCACCCAGCGCCCATCCGGGGTGAAGAAGAAGTCGCAGCGACCCAGGCCGGATCCGTCCACGGCCTCGAAGGCGCGGATCGCCAGGGCGCGCAGCCGCTCGATCTCCTCCTCCGGCAGCTCGGCCGGGCAGGACAGCTGGGTGGTGCCGGTGTCCTGGTACTTCGACTCGAAGTCGTAGAACTGCGTCTCACCCTCGTCGTGGGCCACGACGATCTCCCCCGGCAGCGAGGCGCGCGGGGCGGCGGAGCCGTGCCCGTCGAGGACGGCGCACTCGATCTCGCGGCCGACGATGCCCGCCTCCACCACGACCTTGGGGTCGAAGCGACGGGCCTCCTCGACGGCGGCGCGCAGACCCGCGGGCTCGGTGACGCGGGTGATGCCGAAGGACGAGCCGGCGCGGGCGGGCTTGACGAACAGCGGGTAGGCGAGCGCCCCGGCGCGGGCGAGGGCCGCCTCCGGATCGCGCGCCCAGTCGCGGGCGGTGATGGTCTCCCACGGGCCGACCTCGAGGCCGGCGGCCTGGAAGGCGACCTTCATGAAGTGCTTGTCCATGCCGACCGCGGAGGCGAGCACGCCGCAGCCGACGTAGGGCAGACCCAGCGACTCGAACATGCCCTGGAGGGTGCCGTCCTCGCCCCAGGGGCCGTGCAGCAGCGGGAACACGACGTCCACGGGGCCCAGCGAGGAGCCGTCGGCCGCGGTCAGCTCGACGGTGCCGTCCGGCAGGGCGCGCAGGCTCACCGGGGCCTCGGGCTCCGGCACCTCCGGCAGGGCGCCGCCGTCCAGGCGGAACGAGGCCACGTCCAGCTCATCGTGCGACCACAGGCCGGAGCGGGCCACGCCCACCGGCACGACGTCCCAGCGCTGACGGTCGGCCGCGTGCAGCACACCCGCCGCGGTCACGCAGCTGATGGGGTGCTCGCTCGAGCGGCCGCCGAAGAGCAGGAGCACGCGGGGACGCGCGCCGGCAGCGGCCTCCGGGGCGGGGATGGCGGTCATGCGGTGCGTCCTTCCGACTTCAGGTCACGGGCGAGCAGCAGCTCGGCGAGGCGGTCCACGGCCACGTCCCCGGCGACCACCCGGTCCATCAGCTCGCTGATGGGCATCTCCACACCGTGGGCGCGGGCGGCGTGCACGATGGCGGAGACGGACTTGATGCCCTCGGCCGTCTGGCTCATGGCGGCCACCGCCTCCTCCGCGCTGAGGCCGGTGCCGATGTGGCGGCCGGCCGTGCGGTTGCGGGAGAGGGGCGAGGCGCACGTGGCCACGAGGTCGCCCAGGCCGGCGAGCCCGGCCATGGTGGCCGGGTCGCCGCCGAGCGCGACGGCCAGCCGGGTGGTCTCGGCCAGGCCCCGGGTGATGACGGAGGCCTTGGAGTTGTCCCCCAGCCCCTGCCCGTCGCAGATGCCCACGGCGAGCGCGATGACGTTCTTCACCACGCCGCCGATCTCCACGCCCACGACGTCCGTGTTCGTGTAGGGCCGGAAGGTCCGGCCGGCTGTGAGGGCGGCGATGCGCTCCGCCGTCGCGCGCGAGGCCGAGGCGACCACCGTGGCGGTGGGCTCGCCGCGCGCGATCTCGAGGGCGAGGTTGGGTCCGGAGACCACCGCGAACCGGTCCGGGCTGAGGCCCAGCTCCTCCGCGCAGACCTGCGACATCCGCGCGTCGGTGCCGCGCTCGAGGCCCTTGACGAGGGAGACCACGACGGCGTCCGGGGCCAGGTCGGCGCGCACGGTGCGCAGCGTCTCGCGCACGTGCTGCGCGGGCACGGCCACCACCACGACGCCGGCGCCCCGGACCGCCTCGGCGGCGTCGGTGACGGCGCGCACGCAGGTGGGCAGGGTGATGCCGGGCAGGTACTCGGGGTTCTCGTGTCGCTCGGTGATGGCCTCGGCGACCTCGGCCCGCCGGGACCACATCACGATCTCGGACGCGCGGGCGGACTCGGGGCTGGTGCTCAGGCCCAGGACGCGGGCGAAGGCCGACCCCCAGCTGCCGGCCCCGAGGACGGCGACGGTGCGCGGATCGCTCATGCCCCGATCACCCGCGCTCCGGTCGCGGGATCCCAGCGGCCCTCCGGGGCCGGTTCTCCGCGCAGCTCGGCGACCAGGTCGGTGATCGCGGCCATCATGCGGCCGGTGCCCTCGCGCAGGGTCCCCGCCGTCACGGGGCGGTCCCGCAGGTCCGCGAGGTCGACGGGCGCGCCGACCCGGATCCGGGCGGTCTTGCGCGGGAGGACGCGGAGGGAGCGGCCGCCGTACGGCAGCAACTCCTGGATGCCCCACTGACCGACGGGGATGAGCGGGGCGCCGGTCTGCAGGGCGAGGCGCACGGCCCCGTTGCGCCCGGCCATCGGCCAGCCGTCGGGATCGCGGGTGACGGTGCCCTCCGGGTAGACGATGATCGCCCGGCCCGTGGCGACGGCCTCGCGGGCGGCGGCGAGCGAGCGGCCGCCGTCGCGGGTGCGCTCGACCGGGATCATGCGGGTGGCCTCGAGGACCTGCTTGAGCACGGGCACCTTCCAGAGCTCGGCCTTGGCGAGGAAGGTCGGCAGCAGGCCCTGGTTGTAGGCCATGTGGGCCACGGAGAGCGGGTCCACCTCCGAGATGTGGTTGACGGCGAGGATCGCGCCGGTCTCGGGCAGGTGCTCGGTCCCCTCCCACACCTGGCGGACGAGGGCCCGCATCGCCGGTCGCACGATCGCCCCCGGGATCACGTAGGGGGCCCGCGCGGCACGCGTCGGACGACCCCCCGCAGCGGCAGGGCTCTGCGCGTCCACGCCGCTCACCGGTCGCGTTCGGTCAGCTCGACGTCGGCGCCGAGGCCCTCGAGCTTCGCCATGAAGTGCTCGTAGCCGCGGTTGATGATCTCCAAGCCCGTCGCCGTGGAGGTGCCCTCGGCGGTGAGGGCGGCGATCAGGTGGGAGAAGCCGCCGCGCAGGTCCGGGATGTCGAACTCGACGCCGTGCAGCGGCGTCGGGCCGGAGATCACGGCCGAGTGCAGGAAGTTGCGCTGGCCGAAGCGGCACGGCACGGAGCCGAGGCACTCGCGGTGCAGCTGGATGGAGGCGCCCATCCGCACGAGGGCGTCGGTGAAGCCGAAGCGGTTCTCGTACACGGTCTCGTGCACGATGGAGACCCCCTTGGCCTGGGTCAGCGCCACCACGAGGGGCTGCTGCCAGTCGGTCATGAAGCCGGGGTGCACGTCCGTCTCGAGCACGAGCGGGTTGAGATCGCCGCCGGCGTGCCAGAACCGGATGCCGTCGTCGACGACGTCGAACTCGCCGCCGATCTTGCGGTAGGTGTTCAGGAACGCCGTCAGGTCGCGCTGCTCGGCGCCGCGGACGTAGATGTCCCCCCGGGTGGCCAGGGCGGCGGAGGCCCACGAGGCGGACTCGTTGCGGTCGGGCAGCGCGATGTGGTTGTAGCCGCGCATCTCGCTCACGCCCTCGATGCGGATGGTGCGGTCCGTCTGCACGGTGATGATCGCGCCCATCTTCTGCAGGACGGCGATGAGGTCGTGGATCTCCGGCTCGACGGCGGCGCCCTTGAGCTCGGTGATGCCCTCGGCCTTCACGGCGGTCAGCAGCACCTGCTCGGTGGCTCCGACGGAGGGGTACGGCAGCTCGAGCTTGGCGCCGTGCAGGCCCTTGGGGGCGGAGATGGAGATGCCGCCCGGGCGCTTGTCCACGACGGCGCCGAAGTTGCGCAGCACGGCCAGGTGGTAGTCGATCGGGCGGTCGCCGATCTTGCAGCCGCCGAGGTCGGGGATGAAGGCCTCGCCGATCGCGTGCATGAGCGGGCCGCAGAAGAGGATCGGGATGCGCGAGTCGCCGGCGTGGGCGTCGATCTCGGCGGTCAGGGCCGACTTCACCCCGGCCGGGTCCATCGTGATCCGCCCGGTCTCCTTGTCCCACTCCACGGACACGCCGTGGATCTCGAGGAGGGAGCTGACGACGTCCACGTCCTTGATCTCGGGGATGTTCCGGAGCACGGACGGCGAGTTGCCGAGCAGGGCGGCCACCATGGCCTTGGGCACCAGGTTCTTGGCGCCGCGCACGGTCACCTCACCGGTCAGCGGCTTGCCGCCATGGATGGTCAAGAGCTTCGCCATGCGCGTCCTTCCTCAGTGCGGCCGCAGGGCCACGGTCTCGGCCACTCCGCCGGAGCGGGGAGGTCTCTGAACGGGACCGCCCGCCGTGTGCGGCGGGCGGTCCCGGAATCGCCTCCCAGCATAGGGCGTCGCCGGGCACGCGCGGCAATGGTGCGCTCCCGGCGGCGGCCGGTCAGCCGGCCGTGCGGGCCGGCAGGGTGGTGGGCTTGTACGCGGGGCGGTCCGCCTCATAGGCATCGATCTCGGCCTGGTGCCCCAGGGTGACGGCGATGTCGTCCAGGCCCTCGAGCAGCCGGCGACGGGTGTCGTCGTCGATCTGGAAGGGGGCGGTCACATCCCCGCACTCGACGGTGCGTGTGACGAGGTCCACGGTGACCGTGGTCCCGGGACGGTTCTCCAGCTCCTTCCAGATGCGCTCGACGTCCTCCTGCTCCACCTGAGCCGCGACGAGCCCCTGCTTGGCGGAGTTGCCGCGGAAGATGTCCGCGAAGCGCGGGGAGATCACGGCGCGGAAGCCGTAGTCCTTGAGCGCCCACACGGCATGTTCGCGCGAGGAGCCGGTGCCGAAGTCGGAGCCCGCCACGAGCACGGTGCCCCCGCTGAACGGCTCGGTGTTCAGGATGAAGTCGGGGTCCTGGCGCCAGCCGGCGAACAGGGCGTCCTCGAAGCCCGTGCGGGAGATCCGCTTGAGGTACACGGCCGGGATGATCTGGTCCGTGTCCACGTTCGAGGCGCGCAGCGGCACGCCGACGCCGGTGTGGGTGGTGAACTTCTCCATGGCTCAGGCCTCCTGGAGGGTGAGGGCGGGCAGGTCGGACGGGCTGGCGAGGCGGCCCAGCACGGCGGTGGCCGCGGCGACCACCGGGGACACCAGGTGGGTGCGTCCGCCCTTGCCCTGCCGGCCCTCGAAGTTGCGGTTGGAGGTGGACGCGCAGCGCTCCCCCGGGGCGAGCTGGTCCGGGTTCATGCCCAGGCACATGGAGCAGCCGGCGAACCGCCACTCGGCCCCGAAGTCCTCGAACACCCTGTCCAGGCCCTCGTCCATGGCCTGCAGACGCACGCGCGCCGAGCCCGGCACGACCATGACGCGCAGCCCCTCGGCCTTGCGCCGGCCCCGGACGACCTCGGCGAACGCCCGCAGGTCCTCGATGCGGGAGTTGGTGCACGAGCCCATGAACACGGTGTCGACCTCGACCTGCTTCATCGGGGTGCCGGGGGCCAGGTCCATGTAGGACAGCGCCTTGCGGGCCGCCTCCTGGGCCACCGGGTCGGCGAAGTCCTCGGGCGCGGGGACGGTGTCGTTCAGGCTCACGCCCTGCCCCGGGTTGGTGCCCCACGTGACGAACGGCTCCAGCGTGTCCGCGTCGATGACCACCTCGGCGTCGAACTCCGCGCCCTCGTCCGTGGCGAGGGTGCGCCAGTGCTCGACGGCGGCGTCCCAGTCGGCGCCCTCGGGGGCATGGGGCCGTCCCTTCAGGTAGGCGAAGGTGGTCTCGTCCGGGGCGACCATGCCGGCGCGGGCGCCGGCCTCGATGGACATGTTGCAGATGGTCATCCGGCCCTCCATGGAGAGGTTCTGGATGGCCTCACCGCGGTACTCGAGCACGAAGCCCTGGCCCCCGCCCGTGCCGATCTTCGCGATGACCGCGAGGATGATGTCCTTGGCCGTCACACCCGGGCGCAGCGTGCCGTCCACGGTGACCGCCATGGTCTTGAAGGGCTTCAGCGGCAGGGTCTGGGTGGCCAGGACGTGCTCGACCTCGGAGGTGCCGATGCCGAACGCCAGGGCGCCGAACGCGCCGTGGGTGGAGGTGTGGGAGTCGCCGCAGACCACGGTGAGGCCGGGCTGGGTCAGGCCCAGCTGGGGGCCGACGACGTGGACGATGCCCTGCTCGGCGTCGCCCAACGGGTGCAGGCGCACACCGAACTCGGCGCAGTTGGCCCGCAGGGTCTCGATCTGCGTGCGCGAGGTGGGATCCGCGATCGGCTGGTCGATGTCCAGCGTCGGGGTGTTGTGGTCCTCCGTGGCGATGGTCAGGTCGGGCCGACGCACCGGACGCCCGGCCAGACGCAGCCCCTCGAAGGCCTGCGGGCTCGTCACCTCATGCACGAGGTGCAGGTCGATGTAGAGCAGGTCGGGGGTGCGGGAGGCGCCCTCGCCCTCGCCGCGCACCACCACGTGCTCGTCCCAGACCTTCTCGGCCAGCGTCCTGGGCCGCGTCGTCGCCGTCGTCATGTGCCGCACCTTCCTGCTCACGCACCTGTCGGTCGTCGCCCGGCGCGGGGCGCCGGTGCTCACGGACCACTGTGGGGCGCGGCGGGGCCGTTCTCGACCACGCGGCGCGATATTCCATATCGTGAGATTTCGTCTCACATGCCGGACCTGGCGCCGGCCGGCCCGGTCACATGCGACGCACACCGACACCCCCGGTCCGTCCGAGCAGTGAGACGACTACGATCACCCCATGACCACCGAGCCCGTGCGCCCGCCCACCGAGGACGACCTCATCGGCCCCTCGCTCCACCGGCATCCCAGCGGCGTCGGCGTGGTGGACAAGTCGGTGGCGATCCTCGACGCGCTCGAGTCCGGCCCGGCCACGCTCGCCCAGCTCGTCACCGCCACCGGGATCGCGCGGCCCACGCTGCACCGGCTCGCGGCCGCCCTCACGCACCACCGCATGGTGGGCAAGGACCTGCAGGGCCGCTACGTGCTGGGCACCCGCCTGGCCGAGCTCGCCTCCGCCGCCGGCGAGGACCGGCTCACCACGGCCTCCGGCCCGGTGCTGCTGTGGCTGCGCGACGCCACGGGAGAGAGCGCCCAGGTGTTCCGTCGGCAGGCGGACTCCCGCGTGTGCGTGGCCAGCGCGGAGCGGCCCTGGGGCCTGCGCGACACCATCCCCGTGGGCGCCCGCATGTCCATGAAGGCCGGCTCCGCCGCGCAGGTGCTCCTGGCCTGGGAAGACCACGAGCGGCTCGTCGAGGGGCTGGCCGGCGCCGTGTTCACACCCACCGTCCTCGCGGCGGTGCGGCGCCGCGGCTGGGCCCAGTCCCTGGCCGAGCGCGAGCCCGGGGTCGCCTCGGTGTCCGCACCGGTGCGCGGCCCCAGCGGACGCGTCATCGCGGCGGTCTCGATCTCCGGCCCCCTCGAGCGGCTCTCCCGCCAGCCGGGCCGGCTGCACGCGGACGCCGTCGTCTCCGCCGCGACGCGGCTCACCGAGCTCATCCGCGCCGGCGAGGCCTGAGGCCCGCCCGCGCCACCGACGGGACGCGCCGCCGAGACACCCCGTTCTTCCCGCGTTCACCCGCGGGGCCTAGCGTCAGCCAGGTCCCCGACCGCCGCCCCCGCACCACCGAGGAGTCCGCCGTGACCGAGACGACCGCGCCCGCCGCCCCCGCCGAGCAGGAGGCCGCGCCGCGGCTGTCCGTGGTCGGCACGGGCTATCTGGGCGCCACGCACGCCGCCTGCATGGCCGAGCTGGGCTTCGAGGTCCTCGGCGTCGACGTGGACCCGGCCAAGATCGAGCGCCTGGCCCGCGGCGAGGTGCCCTTCCACGAACCCGGCCTGCCCGAGCTGCTGCGCACCCACGTCGCCTCCGGGCGGCTGCGCTTCACCACCGACGTCGCGGAGGCGGCCCGCTGGGCGGACGTCCACTTCATCGGCGTCGGCACCCCGCAGAAGGTGGGCGAGACCGCGGCGGACCTGAGCTATGTGGACGCCGCCGTCGCCTCCCTCGCCGCGGCGATCGACCGCGACGCGCTGATCGTCGGCAAGTCGACCGTGCCCGTGGGCACGGCGCGCCGCCTGGCCGAGCTCGTGCGCACCGTGCGCGCGGAGGCCGGACTGCCGGGCGAGGTCGAGCTCGCCTGGAACCCCGAGTTCCTCCGGGAGGGCTTCGCCGTGAGGGACACGCTCACCCCGGACCGCCTCGTCATCGGCACGCACGGGCCCCGCGCCGAGGGCATCCTGCGCCGCGTCTACGCGCGGCAGCTCGCGGCCGACACCCCGTGGATCAGCACGGACCTCGAGACGGCCGAGCTGGTGAAGGTGGCCGCCAACGCCTTCCTGGCCACGAAGATCTCGTTCATCAACGCGTTCTCGGAGATCACCGAGAACGTGGGCGGGGACATCGGCACCCTCGCGGACGCGATCGGCCACGACGCGCGGATCGGACGCCGGTTCCTCAACGCGGGCGTGGGCTTCGGGGGCGGCTGCCTGCCCAAGGACATCCGCGCGCTCCAGGCCCGCGTCTCCGAGCTGGGCCTGGACCGGACCATGCGGTTCCTGGCGGAGGTGGACGACATCAACCTGCGCCGCCGTGACCGCGTGGTGGACCTGGCGGTGCAGGTGCTCTCCGCGGCTCGCGACGGCCGGATCCGCCGGGCCGAGGCCTCCGGGCCCGCCCCCACCCCCGCGAGCGTGCAGGTGCTCAACGGCACGCGGATCGCCGTGCTGGGCGTCACGTTCAAGCCGGACTCCGACGACGTCCGGGACTCCCCCGCCCTCGACGTCGCCAACCGTCTCTACACGGCCGGCGCCGACGTCCGGGTGTACGACCCCGAGGGCAACGCCAACGCGGCCGCCCGCTTCCCGCGGCTCGACTACGTGGACTCGCTCGAGGCGGCCGTGGACGGCGCCGAGCTGACCCTGCTGCTGACCGAGTGGCGCCAGTTCCGTGAGATGGATCCGGACGCCGTGGGCGCACGCGTGGCCTCCCGCCTGCTGATCGACGGGCGCAACGTCCTGGACGTCGCCGCGTGGCGCGAGCACGGGTGGGACGTCATCGGCCTCGGCCACCGCTTCGACCCGGAGCGACTCCTCCGCGCGGCCTGACCCGCCCGCGGGCCCCGGCCCGGACGCTCAACCGCCGAACGGGTCCCAGCCGGACTCGGGCAGCGGCCGGTGACCACCCGGCGGCCGGGCCCCGTCCGGCACGAGCCGGCCGATCCGCGTGAACCCCCGGGGCAGCTCGGTCTCGGGCCACGCCAGCCCCAGGAGGCCGTAGTCCTCGCCCCCGCCGGTCACGAGCGCCTCCGGACTGGTCCCGGCCAGGGCGGCCACGCGGCGCAGGGGTGCGGCGGTCGCCGCCAGCCAGGCCTCGTCCAGCCACGGTGCCGGCGCGGGTCCGGCCCCGCCGGTGGCGGCCGCCATGCGGTGCGCGTCCTTGCCCAGGCCGTCGGAGACGTCCATGAGGGTGAGCAGGCCGGCCGTCACCGCGGCGGGCCC
>NZ_KV825192.1:0-5973 GCF_001816085.1 Micrococcus sp. HMSC31B01 | reverse complement strand
GCCGCCACCCCGGAGCCGTCCGGGCCCGGCTCACCCGTCCGGTCGCCACCGCGGGCCCCCGCGTCGGAGCCTTCGGAGGCGGGCGCCGCGTCGTCGTGGGCGGGGTGCCGGACCACCATGCGCTGCACCACGATGCCCTCGGGGTGCTCGTGGCGCAGGAAGGCCACGAGGTCCTCGCGCACGAGGCAGCGCAGGTCCCAGAGGTCGCCGGAGTTGCGGGCGGAGACCACGGCGCGGATGCGCACGACGCCGCCGGTCGCGTCGGTCACCTGCAGCGCGTGTTCGCGTCCGTCCCACAGGTCCGTGGACTCGAGCAGCTGGGTGAGTCGTGCGCGCAGCACGTCCATGGGCACGCGCCAGTCCACGTCCAGCTCCACGACGCCGGAGACCTCGGTGCCCACCCGCGTCCAGTTCTCGAACGGCTGGGTGGTGAAGTGCGAGGACGGGTAGACCATGCGGCGACCGTCCCAGAGCTTGAGCACCACGTTGGACAGGGTGATCTCCTCGACGGTGCCGAACACGCCCTCCATGTCCACCACGTCGCCCACCCGGATCGCGTCCGTGAAGGCGAGCTGGAAGCCGGCGAACACGTTGGTCAGCGTGGACTGCACGGCCAGGCCGGCGATCACCGAGATCACACCGGCGGAGGCGAGCAGACCGGCCCCGAGCGAGCGCACCTCGGGCACCCCCAGCAGGACCACGGCGACGGCCACCACCACGATCACCGCGTTGAGGATGCGCCGGATCAGGATGGTCTGCGTCCGGATGCGTCGCTCGCGGCGGTGCTCGACGCTGGTCTCCTGGTAGCGGCCGAGGATCCCCTTCTCGATCACGCCGACCAGGCGCCACGCGGCCCATGCGACCGCCGCGGCCACGGCGATGAGCAAGAGGAACGACGCCGGCCGGTACCAGGTCTGCTCCTCGGCCATGACCCCGAGCCAGATCCGGGAGGCCAGCAGGCCGGCGGCGACGGCGGCCGGCAGGCTCAGCCGGGCGGCGCCGTGCTGGAACGCGGGGCGGCGCACGAGCACGACGCGTGCCACCTGCAGGGCCAGGTACACGACCGCCGCGCCGATCGCGAACGCCATCAGCACGGTCAGCAGCGTCCCCCATTCCACGCCGAAGGCCCGGGTGGTGGCGGCCGCCCCGTCCTGGATGTCCCCCTCCACCCCGGTCGGCACGGTCTCGCCCGCCAGGAGGCGGTCCAGGGCGGTCAGCAGGGGCGGGGTCGCGAGGGCGGGCAGGACGGGGAGGACCATGACGACAGTCTGACACCCGCCCCCGGACGCGCCCCGGAGAAGAGCACAATGGAGCCTGACCGTCCGCGCGGTCCGGGCCCGGCCGTCGTCGTGCCCCGTCCCGCCGGCCCGCCGCCGCCCCTCTGGAGGAATCCGTGCTCTCCGTCACCGACCTGCGCCCGCTCGACACCGCCACCGCGGACCTGTCCCGCATCATCCCGCGGGCGAACGTGGACGTGTCCTCCGTGGTGCCGGTGGTCGCCCCGATCATCGAGCAGGTCCGCCACGGTGGCGAGCAGACCCTGCTGGAGCTGGCCGAGCGGTTCGACGGCGTCCGTCCGCCCGCCCTGCGCGTGCCCGCGGAGGCGCTCGAGGCCGCCCTGGCCGGGCTCGACCCGCGGGTGCGCGCGGCGCTGGAGGAGTCGATCCGCCGGGCCCGGCTCGTGCACGCCGCCCAGCACCCCCAGGACTCGACGGTCGAGCTGGGCGAGGGCGCCGTCGTCGAGAACCACTGGCTCCCCGTGGGCCGCGTGGGCCTGTACGTGCCCGGCGGCCGCGCCGTGTACCCCTCCTCGGTGGTGATGAACGTGGTGCCCGCGCAGGCGGCCGGCGTGGGGAGCCTCGCGGTGACCTCGCCCCCGCAGCGGGACCACGGCGGCCTGCCCCACCCCACCGTGCTCGCCGCGTGCGCGCTGCTGGGTGTGGACGAGGTCTACGCGGCCGGCGGCGCCCAGGCCGTGGCCATGCTGGCGCACGGCGTCCAGGACGACGACGGCGGGTGGCTCTGCGCGCCCGTCGACCTGGTGACGGGGCCCGGCAACGTGTACGTGGCCGCCGCGAAGCGCGCGCTGCAGGGCGTGATCGGCGTGGACGCCGAGGCCGGGCCGAGCGAGATCGCCGTGATCGCGGACGGCACCGCCCGCGCCGACTGGGTGGCCGCGGACCTGATCAGCCAGGCCGAGCACGACCCGCTGGCCGCCTCCGTGCTCATCACCGATTCCGAGGACCTGCTCCGGGACGTGCAGGCGGCGATCGAGGCGCAGGTGCCCGGGGCGTTCCACGAGGATCAGATCCGCGAGGCCCTCACCGGCCCCCAGTCTGGCGTGCTGCTGGTGCGGGACATGGACCAGGCCGTGGAGGTCTCCGACCGCTACGCCACCGAGCACCTCGAGATCCAGACGCGCGACCCCGAGGCCCTCGTGGGGCGCATCCGCAACGCCGGCGCCGTGTTCGTGGGCCCGCACGCCCCCGTGCCGCTGGGCGACTACTCGGCCGGGTCCAACCATGTGCTCCCCACCTCGGGGACGGCCCGGCACTCCTCCGGTCTGAACACGGTGACGTTCCTGCGCCTGCAGCAGCGCATCCGCTACACGGAGACCGGGCTCGAGGAGGTCGCGGACGGGATCGGCGTGCTGGCCGAGGACGAGCGCCTGCCCGCGCACGGCGCCGCGATCCGCGCCCGCTTCGCGTGAGGGGGCGGGCGTGAGCGGCGTCCGCATCGACGCGTGGCTGTGGGCCGTGCGGCTGTACAAGACCAGGTCCGCCGCGACGGCGGCGGTGCGCGCAGGCCACGTGCGCATCGACGGCGAGCCCGTGAAGGCGGCGACGCCCGTCGTCGTCGGGAACCGGGTGCGGGTGCGCCAGGACGGACGCGAGCGGATCCTCGAGGTCACGGGGCTGATCGCCAAGCGGGTGGGTGCCCCCGTGGCCCGGCAGCAGTACGTGGACCACTCCCCGCCGCCCGTGCCGCGTGAGCTGCTCGCGGTGCCGTACCGCGAGCGGGGCGCGGGCCGGCCCACCAAACGGGACCGCCGGCAGCTGGACGCGCTGCGCGGCCGCGACCGACGCTGAGCGACTCAGTCCTCCCCGCGCCGTCATCCGCCGTCGTGATGGCGGCCTCATGCGGAGGGTGCGGTCAGCACCATCCGGAACGGCTTGTCGTTGTCCACCGTGACGGTGAACGTCATCGGCCCCGCCTCATCCACGGGGGGAGTCGCCGCCGACCAGCCGCCGCACAGCGCCTCCGATCCGGCCATCCAGGTCTTCGTTCCCCCGCCACCCCGTGAGGTCAGGATCTCCGTCTCACCGGTGGCATCCGAAGGACACAGCACGATGACCCGAAGGACCGCACCCTGTTGAGCGTCCACGGTGATCTGTTGTGTGCCCGTCCCGACCGCCTCCTCCAGGACGGACTCCTTCTCCGGGTCGAGATGGTCCGCATCCGGATGCCGGCGCGTGTACTCGACCAACGTCATCCCGTCCTCCTCGAACAGCGCGGCGGGGAGTGCTTCTTCACCGGCGGGTGACGACGCGGACGAACCGGTGGCGGAGGCCGACCGGGTTGCCGAGGGGGCCGCTGACGTCGGGGTGACGGAGGACGCCGCAGCGGTGGAGGCCTTCGCGGTGGAGGAGACGCTGCCCGGGGAAGCGGAGCATCCCGAGATGGCGGTGCCGAGGAGAGCCGCGACGACCACGGCGGCCGACAATGCCGCACGCTTCTTCTTGATGTCCATCCGCATGATCCGATCCCTTCCAAGAGAACCGTCTGCGGGGGCCGCGGGCCGCGGTCTCGAGCTCCCCCCCTCTCGAGTGGCTTGATCCTGACTGGGGATGCGCGGTGTGTCAAGCATCACATCGGGCAGCTCGGATGACGCCGCGCGACCGCGGCGCTTTGACCGCCCCACGGACCCCTCCGTAGGCTGACCCCAGAATCACGAGTTCCCGTCATTCACGGCCCTGGCCGGCGGGACGGCAACCCTCTCACGCAGTAGTGGGGTGCTCCAGGTGATGATTCGGCCCCTCGGACACCCCGACGGGCAAGTACCGCGCCTCCGCGGATCCGGGCGATCCGCGTTCCCGCCGTCTGCGGAGCCGCGTCAGTCATCGGAAGAGGACGCGCGCCATGACCCTGACCCACGAACCCCACACCGCCACGTGGGACACCGACCTGTCCCTCGGCAACCTCCGCTCCGGCCTCTCGGCCTTCCCCACCGGGGTCGTCGCGCTGGCAGGCCTCGCCGACGGCGTCCCCGAGGTGATGGTCTCCTCCTCCTTCGGCGTGGGCATCTCCTGGGAGCCGGCCCTCGTGTCCTTCTCCGCGCAGAACAGCTCCCGCACCTGGCCGCGCCTGCGCCGGGCCGGGGCGATCGGCGTCTCCCTGCTCGCGGCGGACCAGACGCCGCTGTGCCGCCAGCTGGCCTCCCGCGAGGGCGACCGCTTCGCCGGTCTCGACGTGCACCGCAGCCCGCACGACGCCCTGCTGTTCGGGGGCTCCTCGCTCTGGCTCGAGACGCGGGTGCACGCCGAGGTCCCGGCGGGCGACCACACGGTGGTGCTGCTGGAGGTGACGGCCTTCGCGGATCACACGGACGCCGCTCCCCCGGCCGCCCTGCACCGCAATCTCTTCCACGGCCTGCGCGCGCTCTGAGCGAACTCCAGGTGAACAATCGGGCCCCTGGTTCCCGGTCGGCGAGATCCGTGCAATGATGGAGCCTGAAGTTGATCAAGCTGTATCCCGCCATCTTCACTGCTCGTCAGCCCGGCATCGCCGGCGTCGATGAGTGTTGGGCAAGCGGTTCAGTCTCGCCGCTTCACCCGCGTCCCACATCCGGGCCGCGGTCCAACACCGCCACCGCACCGCGGGGGCACATCGAAAGGACACCATCATGGCTGTCGGTACTGTCAAGTGGTTCAACGCTGAGAAGGGCTACGGCTTCATCGCCCCCGAGGACAACTCCGCGGACGTGTTCGTGCACTTCTCCGCCATCCAGGGCAACGGCTTCAAGGAGCTCCAGGAGAACGACCGCGTCGAGTTCGAGACCCAGGACGGCCCCAAGGGCCTCCAGGCCGCCAACGTGACGAAGCTCTGATCTTCGCCTGACGCACGGCTTCCGACGCCCCCGGTCCACACGGACCGGGGGCGTCGTCGTGTGTCAGGCGTCCACGCCCCGCCGCGCACTGCGCCGCACTCCGCCGTACGCCCGTTCGACCGCGGCGCTGCGACATCACCGCAGGGCTGCACTGCGGTGATGTCGCTGAGGCGCGGTCCTCCGGGGTGGGCCTCGTCCTGGCCCTGCGCGTCAGGCCGCGCCCCGCCGACCCACGTGGCGACGCAACAGCAGCACCACGCCCAGGGCCAGCAGATACCCGGCCGCGACGACCGCGAAGCCGGCCCGGTAGTCGCCCGTGACGTCGCGCAGCAGGCCCATCAGCAGCGGGCCCAGGGCGAAGCCGGCGTACATGCCCATCGAGTTCGCCCCGGTCGCACGGCCCAGCCGCTCGGCCGGCACCTCGCTCAACAGGCCCGCGTTGATCACCACGTTGGCGCCCAGCACCGTCAGGCCGTGCACCGCGGCGCCCACCCACAGCAGGGCCGGCAGGTCCAGCAGGTCCGCGGCGAGGAACACCGCGACGCCGGCCACCGCACCCAGGCAGATCACGGCCAGCAGGGTGGTGGGCCGGTCTCCGGAGCTCATCCGCCGGCTCCACCCGATCCGGGAGAGCACCCCCACCACCCCGGACACGGCCGCCGCGGCGCCGCCGGCCACGAGCGTCATTCCCAGCGTCTCGACCGCGAAAAGCGGCAGGTAGGTGTTCGTGGCCTGCATGCCCAGGCCGGTGAGGAACGCGATCGCCGCGAAGAACCAGACCGTGGCCGGCAGGGGCGAGGTGTCCCGCCGTCGTCGCCCGCCGACGGGGCCGGTGGCCGGCGGCGGCGCCCCGGGCAGCGGCGGGG
>NZ_KV825191.1:0-1371 GCF_001816085.1 Micrococcus sp. HMSC31B01 | reverse complement strand
AGAACCTCATGACCCACAACAACTAGTCCGGCTAGCTGTATGAGGGCTGGACGTTAGTGACACCCTCCCGGACTCGAGATGCTGGTGGCCAGCCCCCTGCGCCGCTGTGCCGGCGGTGGTAGTTGTAGTGGATGTTCCAGACAGAGATCGCGGACGAGCGGTCCTCCTCGCTGTTGAAATTTCGGGCATAGAGCAGTTCCTCGGCCAGGATTCTCTGGTAGCGCTCGACCTTTCCATTGTGCTGCGGGGTGTACGGCTTGGTCTTCTGATGGCGGGTGCTCTGCCTACGATCCACGCGAAGTCACCGGACCGGTAGCACGCCCCGTTGTCGGTAACGACACGGTGGATGTGGGTGATGCCGTGGGCTGCGAACCAGACTTTGGCTCTGGCCAGGAACGCCGCCGCGGTGGCTCCCTTCTCATCCGACAACGGCTCTGTGTAGGCGAGTCGGGAGAAGCCGTCGACGGCCGAGTGCAGGTAGGTGTAACCGCGTTTCGCGCCAGCCGCTTTCGCTCGACTGACAGTCTTGGTCTGGTCGCTGTCGCGGCCATGGATGCGCCAGCCGCCGCCGTCGGGTATTCGGCCGACCTTCTTCACGTCCAGGTGCACCATATGACCGGGCCAGCGCGCGACGATCTTCCCGGGATTGCGATTGTTGTCTCCACCGGGATCGATGAACCTGCGTCTGCCCAGGCCGAGCCTGGTCAGGTGCCGAGTGACAGTGCGGCGGTCAATCCTGAACCCACTGTCGGCAAGCTCGTCGCTGATGCGCTGAGCCGACCACTTATGCTCACGCCGCCAGGTTTCGATCTGCTTAACGACCCATGCCGGCGTCACGTTGGGACTCCGATGTGGCGTCGAGGATCGATCGCGCAGCCCGGAATCGCCATGTCGTCGCCATCGATTCACCCACTTCGACGCGCACGCGCGAGAGATGCCCATCTCGGCTGCGACGTGTGCGATCGGTCGGGTACGGCAGCGTCGGATCAGCCGTCGACGGCCTTCGAGGCTGAGGGGTGCGTTGGCGTGGGTCATCGACCTTGCCGCCGTGCGGAGTGGGCGGGGTGTGCGTTCCTTCCGGTTTTGGCACTCTTCGTAGGCGACGCGCTGGTAAAGAGGCGAGCCCACTGCTCCGCTGAGAGATCTTTGGGCAGGGACGAGGAGCGAATCCCCTCGCTCTTCAACAACTGGAGCGCTCCCCGCTTTCCGAGTGAGCTGGATACGTTAGCCAGGATCTCGCCGATACCCCTGCCCCTACTGGTGAAAACGTCATGGACGAACTGTCGGTAGGACTCTCTCGCGTCTGGGCTGAGCAATGGGTCCGGACGACGAGTCATCTCCAAGAGGCCACCGTCCACGCTCGGGGCTGGC
>NZ_KV825190.1:0-2823 GCF_001816085.1 Micrococcus sp. HMSC31B01 | reverse complement strand
CAACGTCATGCCCTCCTACACCTAGGGTGGGGGCATGCGCACTTCCTCCCCGATAGGACTCCTGCTGGACGTGGACGCCCCCGTGGCCTCCACCGAGACCCGGACCGTGCCGGAGGGGATCATCGACGTGCTCGTCCGTCTCGCGAGGCGCGGGGTGCCGGTCGGCTTCAACACGGGCCGCTCCACGGACTTCCTCCTGCACAACCTGATCGCCCCGCTGCGCGACGCGGGCCTCCCGGACGACGCTCCCTTCCACGCGATCTGCGAGAAGGGCGCCGTGTGGTTCCCGTTCTCCGCGGTGCCCTCCGGGGACCTGCCCGACGTCACCGTGGACGGCACCGCCCCGGACTGGCTCCGCACCGACCCGGACATGGCCATCGACGCGGACACCCGTGACGCGATCTGGGCCCTCAACGATGAGCGCGCCGGGGACCTGCAGTTCACCGACCGCACCAAGCTGGCCATGGTCTCCCTCGAGAAGACGGTCGGCGCCGACCAGACGGAGTACGAGCGGGTGCGCGACGACGTCGCCGCGGGCGTCGAGGATCTGCTCGCCGAGCGCGGACTCGCCGAGGAGGTGCGCGTGGCCCCCTCGGTGATCTCGGTGGACGTCGAGCACCGCTCCTCCGGCAAGGACCTGGGCGTCGAGCGCTGCTTCGACCTGCTGGCGGAGGCGGGCACCCCGGTGCCCGAACGCTGGCTCACCGCGGGCGACTCGCGCAGCGACTACGCCATGGCCGACCGGCTGCACGAGCGCGGACTCGCCGTGGAGCACATGGACGTGCGGCCCGCCGACGGCGTCCCCGAGAAGCCCTACGGCGTGGTGACGGCGGCGATCCTCGCCGAACGCGGCATCGGCGACGCCGACGACGTCCACGAGCGGGCGGGCGAGTCCCTGCTGCGCTGGGTGGAGCGCGACCTGCTGCGCTGACCAGGCCGGACGCCCCCTCTGCGGACGGCCGACCCTCCCCGGGCCTGGACCTCGACCCCTAGCGTGGAAGGCAATGCCGCGCCCCTGCCGAAACCGGCCCGGGCGCCTCCCGACCAGAGAGAGGTTCCACCGTGGCCACCGTCGCCCAGAACATCGTCGAGACCCTCCACGCCTCGGGCGTGCGCCGCATGTACGGCGTGCCCGGGGACTCCCTCAACGGGCTGACCGAGGCCCTGCGCTCCCACGGCGGCATCCAGTGGGTGCACACCCGGCACGAGGAGACCGCGGCCTTCGCGGCCTCCGCCGAGTCCCAGCTCACGGATGAGCTCGCGGTCTGCGTGGGCTCGTGCGGTCCGGGCAACCTCCACCTGATCAACGGCCTGTTCGACGCCCAGCGCTCCCGCACTCCGGTGCTCGCGATCGCCGCGCACATCCCGTCGGAGGAGATCGGCTCGGGCTACTTCCAGGAGACCCATCCGCAGGACCTGTTCCGCGAGTGCTCCGTCTACGTGGAGCACGTCTCCTCGGCGGACCAGATGCCCCGCATGCTGCGCACCGCGATGCGGGCCGCCGTCGAGCAGCGGGGCGTGGCCGTGCTCGTGATCCCGGGCGACGTGGCCCTCACCGAGCTCTCCGCGAAGCCCGAGGTGATCCGTCACACGCCGTCCCGCGTCATCCCGGCGGACTCCGTGCTGCGCGAGGCCGCCGAGGCCCTGGACTCGTCCAAGCGGATCACCATCCTGGCCGGCGCGGGTGCGGCCGGCGCCCACGACGAGGTCGTGGCCCTGGCGGAGCGCCTGCAGGCCCCGATCGTCCACGCGCTGCGCGGCAAGGACCGGATCGAGTACGACAACCCGTATGACGTCGGCTTGACCGGCCTGCTCGGCTTCGCCTCCGGCTACCACGCGCTCAAGGAGGCCGAGACTCTGCTGATCCTCGGCTCCTCCCTGCCGTACCGGCAGTTCTACCCCGAGGACGCCACGGTCATCCAGGTGGACGTGCGCGGCGAGCAGATCGGCCGACGGGTGGCCGTGGACGTGCCGCTCGTGGGCGGCGTGAAGGAGACGGCCCAGGCCCTGCTGCCGCTGCTGCGCGGGAACTCGTCGTCGGCGTTCCTGGACAAGGCGCTCAAGCACTACGCCAAGACCCGCAAGGACCTCGACCAGCTGGCCTCCCCGGGACGCGGACGCGTGCATCCGCAGTACGTGGCCCGCCTCCTCGACGAGCTGGCCGACGACGACGTGGTGTTCCTGCCCGACGTCGGCTCCCCGGTGGTCTGGGCCTCCCGGTACCTGACGATGAACGGGCGCCGCCGGATCATCGGCTCCCTGTCCCACGGCTCCATGGCCAACGCGGTCACGCAGGCGGTCGGCGCCCAGGCGGTCGACCCCACCCGCCAGGTGGTGGCGATGGCCGGCGACGGCGGGTTGGCCATGATGCTCGGCGAGCTGCTGTCGTTCGTGCAGAACGACCTGCCCGTGAAGACGCTCGTGTTCGACAACGACTCGCTGAACTTCGTGGAGCTCGAGATGATGGCCGCCGGGTTCGTCCCCTTCGGGACGGACCTGCAGAACCCGGACTTCGCGGCGATCGCGGAGGCAGCCGGCATCAAGGGCTTCCGCGCGGACCACACGACGGACCTGCCTGCGGTGATGCGCGAGTTCCTCGCCCACGACGGGCCTGCGCTGCTGGTGGTCAAGACCGAGCGTCAGGAGCTGACGATCCCGCCGAGCATCGAGTTCGAGCAGGCCAAGGGCTTCGCGCTCTACGCCATGCGCACCGTCCTCGACGGCAAGGGCACCAAGCTGCTCGACCTCGCGAAGGCGAACCTGCGCCAGCTGTTCTGACCTGCCGCGCACGACGACGGCCCGGACGCTGGCGGCGTCCGGGCC
>NZ_KV825189.1:0-922 GCF_001816085.1 Micrococcus sp. HMSC31B01 | reverse complement strand
CGGCGACCATGACACCCACCGACCCGGCGGCGTCGGCGATCACCTCGTAGTAGGCGCCCTTGACGTTCAGGCTGTCCTTGGCCCCGCTGCGCAGCAGCAGCATGGAGATGATGTTGATCACCAGGCCGGCGAAGCCGACCGCGAGCATGGCGCCGGAGGCCACCTCCGGCGCGTCGCCCAGCCGGCTGATGGCCTCGACCACCACGTACACCCCGACCGCGAGCATCGCCAGCACCGCCAACGCCGAGGCGAACACCTCGGCCCGGTAGGAGCCATAGGTGCGTCGCCCCGTGGAGTCCGGCCGGCTCGCGATGCGCGTCGCCAGCAGCGCCGCACCCAGCACCACCACATCGGCAGCCATGTGCCCGGCATCCGACAGCAGCGCCAACGACCCCGACACCAGCCCCGCGACCAGCTCGATCAGGAAGAAGCCCGCCGTCAGGGCGAACGCCCCCGCCAGCCGCCGACGGTAGCGGCCACCGGCATGCCCGGTCGCCGGGGCATGGCTGTGTCCCGCCCCCATCAGCCCTGCCCCTCGTGGCGGGCGTGCTCACGGGAGACGTCCAGCAGCATCCGCACATGCCCGTCAGCGAGGCGGTAGTACACCATCCGCCCCTCCCGGCGGTTCTCGACCACCCCAGCGGAACGCAGCACCCGCAGCACCTGGGACACCGACGCCTCCGCGACATCGACCGACGCCGCCAGGTCACACACGCACAGCTCGCCGGCCTCCAGCAACGCATACAGCACCCGGGCACGGCGCGGGTCCCCCAGGAGCTTGAACAGCCCGGCCAACCTGCCGGCCTCGCGCTCGTCGGGGATCCTCTCCCGGGTCAGCGCCACCTTCTCCGGATGGACGGCGGTGACCTGACACGAATCCAACGGCGTCACACTCATGCCACGACCATACACCTATGCAGAT
>NZ_KV825188.1:0-2645 GCF_001816085.1 Micrococcus sp. HMSC31B01 | reverse complement strand
AACAACGTCATGACCTCTTACACCTAGCCGCCCGTAGGAGTCCGTCCTACCGAGGTCACGGACTTTATAGAACGCGAGTTCCTCGTCGGTCACCCCCTGAAGCTCAGGCGGGAAACCGGCGCCAGAAGTCAGGTCGAACAGACGCCTCACGTGCATCCGCGACCAATGGCTCGGGGCAGATTCGAGCCACGGCTCACTGCTGGCAGCCGAAGCAGGCTGCTTCACGCCCAAGAAACCTGTTCTCGCCAGAACTGCTGCTCTCCTTCGAGTACGAAGCGCATCGGACAACTGGCGCTGTTTCTCGATCAGGGCGTCGATCGTGGCGGTCTCACGGTCGAGGTAGTCCGCGATACGCCGCTGCTGCTCAACAGGCGGGATTGGCAACCCAATCCGCTTCATTGCCTGAAAGCGCGTGCTCCACAGGTCATCGACGATCCCGCTGCCCCAGCGGTAGAACTCCTCCTGGAACCACGTCGAGCGCAGGAGATGGTGCACGAACCGCGGTTCGATGCCACATGGTTCCAGGACGATCGAGATCAGAGACACACTGCCGTCTCGGTCAGCGACTCCTGCTGAACCCTTGCGGTCCGAGCGGCTGTTGATGACGAAGTCGCCTTTCCGAACGAGCTTGCGATTCTCGCCATTGAACGAGATCGCGACGTTGGCCATGCGTGGAACGACGCCGGCCATCGACACCGAGAGGGGTTCATACTCGGAGTCTGATGCTTGCTCGCGCCGCTCTCGGAAGAACTTGCCGAGTGGCTCGACCTTCCAGTCGCCGGGTGGCTTGAGCTCCGTCACCGCTCCACCTCGCTCAGTAACTCGATGATCTCGGCGGTGAGCTGCTTGAGCTCGGCGTCGATCTCCTCGAGTGGGCGCGGCGGCACGTACGTGTAGAAGAGCCGGGTGAAGGGGATCTCGTAGCCGATCTTCGTCTTGGACTCGTCGATCCAGGCGCCGGGCACGTGCGGGGCCACCTCGGCTTCGAAGTACTCGTGAATGTCCCGACCGAAGGGCACGAGTTCGGTGTCTCGCAGCGAGGTGTCCGGCTCCGGCTCGCCCTTCTTGTCCTTCACGACCTCCGCATCGGGATCGTGCACGCCAATCGCCCCGGTCAGGGCCTTCGCCAGTGGAGCGCCGGCGGTCACGCCGTGCTTCTTCAGCGCCTTCTTCAGTTCCAGCACGAAGGTGGGCTGGTGGTCCCAGACCCGGCCACGCAGGGAGGCAAGGGCGCTCTTGAGAGCCGAGCGGCCGTCGTCGGGAAGCTTGTCCACCGGCTTGGTGGCGAGCGCCGCCGCGATGGTGGCGTCCTCCACCTCGAAACGCAGCTGCAGCGGGCGCTCCACGGTGATCTCCCGGTAGCCGAAGTCCTGCGCGGTGAGGACCTTGGAGAACTCGGCGTTGTCCTCGGACTGGGCGTCGAAGTCCCGGTAGATGTCCAGCACGCGCTGGCGGTCCGCCGTGGACAGCTCCTTGTTCTTCGAGCCCACGTTGCGGCGCAGCTTGGTGAAGAACGAGCGGGCGTCGATCAGCTGCACCCTGCCGCGGCGGTCTGCCGGCTTGTTGTTGTCCAGCACCCACACATAGGTGGCGATGCCGGTGTTGTAGAACATGTCCGTGGGCAGCGCGACGATCGCGTCCACCAGGTCCGACTCCAGCAGCCAGCGGCGGATCTCGGACGGGCCCGAGCCCGCCCCGCCCGTGAACAGCGGGGAGCCGTTGAGGACGATGCCGGCCCGACCACCGCCCTCCGAGACCGGGCGGAGCTTCGAGGCCACGAGCTGGAGGAACAGCATCTGGCCGTCGCTGATGGCGGGGGTGCCGCCCGGGAAGCGGTTCGTGGCGCCGCCGGCGGCGATCTCCTTCTCCACCGCGGTGCGGGAGGCCTTCCAGTCGCCGCCGTAGGGCGGGTTGGAGAGGACGTAGTCGAAGCGCTCGGTCAGGTGGGCGTCGTTCTTGAGGGTGTCCCCGCGGGCGATGCCGTCCGCGTCCTGGCCCTTGCCGAGCAGCTCGGACTTGCAGATCGCGTAGGACTGGTCGTTGAGCTCCTGCCCGAACAGGCGGACCTCCGCGTTCGGGTTCATGCGGCGCAGGCGCTCGTCCAGCAGGGACAGCATGCCGCCGGTGCCGGCCGTGGGGTCATAGACGGTGCGGACCGGGTAGCCGGTGAGGACGTCGTCGTCGTTGGCGGTGAGCAGGTCCACCAGGAGCTTCACCGCGTCGCGCGGGGTGAAGTGCTCGCCCGCGGTCTCGTTGGAGGCGGCGGCGAAGCGGCGGATCAGGTCCTCGAAGAGGGTGCCCATCTCCGCGTTGGAGACGGCATCCGGGGAGAGGTCGATGGAGGCGAACTGCTGCAGGACCAGGAAGAGGCGATCGTGCTCGTCCAGCTTGGCGACGGTCTTGTCGAACTCGTAGTAGGTGAACAGGTCCGCCACGTTCTGGGAGAACCCGTCCACGTAGGCCAGCAGGTTCGTGCGGAGCAGATCCGGCTCCTGCAGGATGCGGTCCAGGGTGAAGGGGCTGAGGTTGTAGAACGTCAGGCCCGTGCGGGACTCCACCAGGTTGTCCAGGACGAAGTCGGGCTGCCCCTTGGCCGCCAGCTCCGCGAAGAACTCCCGGTGCGGGGCCATGACCGCCTCCATGCG
>NZ_KV825187.1:0-6258 GCF_001816085.1 Micrococcus sp. HMSC31B01 | reverse complement strand
TGGACCCGCGCGCCCGCGGCGAGGCCCTGGACATCGCGGCCTTCGCGCGGATCGCCGAGCACGGCCCGCGGCGTGCGGCGGAGGTGAGCGCATGACGACGGAGGACCTCGGCCTCGACCCCGCGGCCCGGCACGTCACGGTCAGCGCCCCCGGCAAGGTGAACCTGTCCCTGCGGGTGGGGCCGCCCGGCGCGGACGGCTACCACCCCGTGGCCACCGTGTACCTGGCCGTCAGCCTGCGGGAGACCGTCACGGCGATCGCGCGCACGGACGGGAGGATCACCGTCGGCCCGTCGGGCCGCCACATCAGTCTGGTGGACACCCAGGACGTGCCCTGGGACGAGCGCAACCTCGCGCACCGCGCCGCCGCACACCTGAGGCACACCCTCGGACTCGATCCTGACAGCCACGGCGTGCACCTCGAGGTCGCCAAGCAGGTCCCGGTCGCGGGCGGCATGGGCGGCGGCTCCGCCGACGCAGCCGCCGCGCTGCTCGCGTGCAGCGTCCTGTGGGAGACCGGGCACACCCGCGCCGAGCTCGCCGAGCTGGCCGCCCCGCTGGGCGCGGACGTGCCCTTCAGCGTGCTGGGCGGCGCCGCCGTCGGGCTCGGGACCGGGGCCGAGCTGACCCCCGTCGCGGCCCGCACCCCGGTGCACCTCGTCCTCGTCCCGGCGGACGCCGGGCTGTCCACCCCCGTGGTGTTCCAGACCCTGGACGAGCTGCGCCGGGAGGGCCACCTGCCCGACGGGCCGGCGCGCCCGGAGGTGAACGAGGCCGTCCTGCGGGCCCTCGCCGCGGCCGACCCGCTCGAACTCGCCACCGCCATGGACAACGACCTGCAGACCCCGGCCGTCGTCCTGTTCCCCGAGCTCTCGGACGTCCTCGACCTCGGCCTGGACGAGGGCGCGCTGCGCGGTATGGTCTCCGGCTCCGGCCCCACCCTGCTCTTCGTGGCCCAGGACGAGGCTTCCGCGCTGCGGCTGGCCTCGGCCATCGAGGAGCGCACGGGAGTGCGCGCCCTCCCCGTCCACGGCCCCGTGCCCGGCGCCCACGTGCTGTGACACCCGGCGGCGCCCCCCGCCGCACCCTGACCACCCCTCCTCCGTCCGGAAAGGACCACCCCCTCCATGGCCCACCTGCTCGGCGCCGAGAACATCGGCATCGCCTTCGGAACCCGCACCGTCCTCGAGGGCCTCTCCCTCGGCGTGGATGAGGGGGACCGGATCGGACTCGTGGGCCGCAACGGCGACGGCAAGTCCACGCTCATGCGCATCCTCGCCGGCCTCCAGGAACCCGACACGGGCCGCGTCACCCGCCGCGGCGGCGTCCGCGTGGGCGTGCTGGACCAGCAGGACCGGCTCGACCCGGAGCACACCGTGCGTCAGGCCGTGGTCGGGGACGTGGACGACCACGTGTGGGCCTCGGACCCCAAGGCCCGGGACGTCCTGGGCGGTCTCCTCGACGGCTTCGACCTCGGCCAGCCCGTGCGGGGCCTCTCCGGCGGCCAGCGCCGTCGCGTGGCCCTGGCCCGTCTGCTCGCCGGGGACGACGACGTCCTCTTCCTCGACGAGCCCACCAACCACCTGGACGTCGAGGGCGTCGCGTGGCTCGCCCGCCACCTGAAGCAGCGCTGGCGCCCCACCGACGGCGGCCTCGTGGTGGTCACCCACGACCGGTGGTTCCTCGACGAGGTCTGCACGCGCACGTGGGAGGTGCACGACGCCACGGTGGACCCGTTCGACGGCGGCTACGCGGCGTGGGTGCTCGCGCGCGCGGAGCGCTCCCGGCAGGCGGCGGTGACGGAGCAGAAGCGTCAGCAGCTGGTGAAGAAGGAGCTCGCCTGGCTGCGCCGTGGCGCCCCGGCGCGTACGTCCAAGCCGAAGTTCCGCATCGAGGCGGCCAACGCCATCATCGAGGACGTCCCCGCCCCGCGCGACTCGGTGTCCCTGGCGAAGATGGCCACGGCCCGGCTCGGCAAGGACGTCCTCGACCTCGAGCACGTGAGCCTGACGCTGGGGGAGAAGCCGATCCTCGACGACGTCACCCTGCGCCTGGCACCCGGCGAGCGGCTCGGCGTGGTCGGCGTCAACGGTGCGGGCAAGTCGACCCTGCTGCGCCTGCTCGACGGCCGCATCGCCCCGGACTCGGGGCGGGTGAAGCGCGGCAAGACGGTGGTCTCGGCCACCCTCACCCAGGACGTGAAGGAGCTCGACGACGTCGCCCACCTGCGCGTCGCCGAAGTCATGGCCCGCGAAGGCTCGTCCTTCCAGGTCGGTAGCCGCGAGATGTCCTCCGGCCAGCTGCTCGAGATGCTCGGCTTCGGCACCTCCCGGCAGTGGACTCAGGTCTCGGAGCTCTCGGGTGGCGAGCGCCGGCGCCTGCAGCTGCTGCGCCTGCTCGTGGGTGAGCCCAACGTCCTCATGCTCGACGAGCCGACCAACGACCTGGACACGGACACCCTGGCCGCCGTCGAGGACGTGCTGGACGGGTGGCCGGGGACCCTGGTGGTGGTCTCCCATGACCGTTACCTGCTCGAGCGCGTCACCGACCACCAGGTCGCCCTGCTCGGGGACGGCAAGGTCCGCGGCCTGCCGGGCGGGGTGGATCAGTACCTCGAGCTGCGCGCCGCGATGGCCGAGGCCGGCGGCCCGGCCCGGGGAGCCGGCGCGGTACGGGGCCGCAACGACGTCGTCGGGACGTGCGCGGGCATGGGCGGGCCGGAGGAGGACACCGGGCCCACCGAGGCGGAGCGTCGGCTGGCCCGCAAGGAGATGGCCCGGCTCGAGAAGCAGATGACCCGGCTGCGGGACCGCAGGTCCGGCCTCGAGGCGCGGATGGCCGAGCTGGGGCAGGCGCAGGACTTCGATGCCCTCACCGCGGCCTCCGCCGACTTGAAGGACCTCGACGCACAGCTGGACGTCCTGGAAGAGGAGTGGCTGCAGGCTGCCGAACTCGCCGAAGGGGACTGACCGGCGGGCGCGCACAGGAGGGTGCGGCGGCCGTCACAGCCATTCACAATTTCCGCCCTATAATCGGGGGCCGGGGCACAGCACCATGCCTGACCCCACATGACGTGGACCATCCCCCCGCGTCAGGACGGAGGAGCAGAGCGTGATCGGGAGTCCCGGTGATGAGTCGACCGCGCTCCGCATGGGCTCGACCGCCCGCGGCCGTGTCCTGGGCCGGCCTTGGGAGCGGGGCCTCCCGCTGCTCGTCCTCATCGTGGACGTGGTCGCGGTCCTGCTCGCCACCTTCGTCTCGGCCCAGCTCCGCTTCGGCGGACCGCGGCGCACCACCCTCCCCGGCGCCGAAGTCATCGACTACAGCGTCATCAGCCTCGCGCTGAGCGCGGCGTGGGTGCTCGCGCTGAGCATCCAGGGCTCGCGGGACATCCGGATCCTGGGGGTGGGCAGCGAGGAGTACAAGCGGGTCCTGCAGGGCACCCTGTACCTCTTCGGCACCGTCGCGATCCTCGCCTATGCGGCAGGTCTCGAAGTGGCGCGCGGCTACGTGGGTCTGGCTCTGCCGTTGGGCGTGCTCCTGCTCCTGCTGGGCCGGTTCCTCGTGCGCGGGTGGGTGGCGCGGCAGCGCCACCACGGCAGGTTCCGGCGGCGGCTCCTGCTCGTCGGCGGCCCGAAGGCGGTCCGACACATCTTCCAGACCCTCGACTCCGAGGCCGGCGCCGGCTATGCCCCCGTGGCGGCGGCTCTCCCCGGATACAAGGCCCGGCGGGAGGACTACCTCCCGATACCGGTCTCCACGGACCTGGACACCGTGGTGGACGTGGTCGCCCTCGTGGAGGTGCGCGACGTCGAAGCCGTGGTGATCACCTCAGGCCACTCGTTCGTCCCCGGGGACGTCCGCCGACTGGGGTGGGAGCTGCAGGAGCGCGGCGTCTCCCTGATCATGGCGCCCGCGCTCGTGGACGTCGCCGGACCCCGCCTCCACACGCAGCCCCTCGCGGGTCTGCCGCTCATCCACCTCTCCACCCCGCGCCTCTCCGAGGGCAAGGCGTTCGCCAAGCGGGCGTTCGACGTCGTCGCGTCGGGTCTGGGCCTGATCGCCATCTCGCCGCTGTTGATCGCCGTCGCGATCGCGGTCAAGGCCACGGACGGCGGGCCGGTGCTGTTCCGGCAGGAGCGGATCGGTCTCGGCGGCAGGCCGTTCACCATGCTCAAGTTCCGTTCCATGGTGGTGGACGCCGAGGAGATCCGGGAGCGGCTCGTCTCGGACGGCGGGGATGCGGACGTGCTGTTCAAGATGAAGGACGACCCGCGCATCACCCGGGTCGGCAAGCTCATCCGCCGCACCAGCATCGACGAGCTGCCCCAGCTCGTGAACGTGTTGCGGGGGGACATGTCCCTCGTGGGTCCGCGGCCCCACCTGCCGCACGAGGTCGAGGCCTATGAGCAGTATGTGCACCGCCGCTTCCTGGTGCAGCCCGGCATCACGGGCCTCTGGCAGGTCTCCGGCCGCTCCGACCTCCCGTGGGAGGAGGCGGTCCGCCTGGACCTCTACTACGTGGAGAACTGGTCCATCCTGGGCGACCTCGTGATCCTGGGCCGGACCGTCAAGGCCGTGGTCGCCGCCGACGGCGCCTATTGACCCCGGATCCGCGCGACCTGTGTGGAAGAATGGGCCGTCGTCGCCGCCCCCTGGGGTCCGGCGCTCCGCCCTGGTGTAATGGCAGCACGCCGGCCTTTGGAGCCGTGCGGTCTAGGTTCGAATCCTAGGGGCGGAACCCCCGTCCTCTGACCCCCACCGGTGCAGGAGCCCCCATGTCCCAGCCGTCCGCCCGTCCCTCCGCCGTGATCGTCCTGGCCGCGGGCCAGGGCACCCGCATGAAGTCGACGACGCCGAAGATCATGCACGCGATCGGGGGGCGCTCCCTCGTGGGCCACGCGCTCGCGGCGGCCTGGTCGCTCGCGCCGGAGCACCTCGTGGCCGTGGTCCGGCACGAGCGGGCCCGCGTGGCCGAGCACATCGAGACGGTTGCGGCCCAGCTGGGTATCGACGCGCTGGCGATCGCCGACCAGGACGACGTGCCGGGCACCGGCCGCGCCGTCGAGCTGGGCCTGGCCGCCCTGCCCGCGGACCTCGAGGGCACCGTCGTGGTGACCTACGGTGACGTCCCGCTGCTGACCCCGGAGACCCTCGCCCGGCTCGTCGCGGACCACGAGGCGGACGGCAACGCCGTCACCGTGCTCACCGCCACCCTCGAGGACGCCACGGGCTACGGCCGCATCGTCCGCGACGCCGAGGGCCTCGTGGAGCGGATCATGGAGCACAAGGACGCCCTCGCCCATGCCGAGTCCACGGGGGACGACTCCTTCGTGGCGATCCGCGAGGTCAACTCCGGCATCTACGCCTTCGACTCTGCCCTGCTGCGCCGCACCCTGCCGGAGATCTCCACGGACAACGTGCAGGGCGAGAAGTACCTCACGGACGTGCTCGGCATGGCCCGCGCCGAGGGCGGCCGCGTCGCCTCGGTGGGCACGGACGACGTGTGGGAGGTCGAGGGCGCCAATGACCGCCGTCAGCTCTCCGACCTGGGCCGCCAGCTCAACGACCGCGTGCTGCGCGGCTGGATGAAGGAGGGTGTCACGGTCGTCGACCCGTCCTCCACGTGGGTGGACGTCACCGTCTCCCTCGCCTCGGACGTCACGCTCAAGCCCGGCACCCAGCTGCATGGGGCGACGTCGGTGGCCACGGGCGCCGTCGTCGGCCCGGACTCCACCCTCACGGACACGCAGGTGGGGGAGGGCGCCGTGGTGAAGCGCACCGACGCCACGGAGGCCGTGATCGGCGCGGGCGCGACCGTCGGCCCGTTCACCTACCTGCGCCCGGGCACGGTGCTGGGGGAGGACGGCAAGATCGGCGCGTTCTACGAGACCAAGAACGTGACCGTGGGCCGCGGCGCCAAGCTCTCCCACCTGGGCTACGCCGGGGACGCCGAGATCGGCGAGTACACCAACATCGGCTGCGGCAACATCACCGCCAACTACGACGGCGTCGCCAAGCACCGCACCGTGATCGGGGCCCACGTGCGCACCGGCTCGAACACGGTGTTCACGGCCCCGGTCTCGGTGGGCGACGGCGCCTACACCGGTGCCGGCGCGGTGGTCCGCGACGACGTCCCGGCCGGCGCCCTGGCGCTGAACGCCGTGGCGCAGCGCACCATCGAGGGCTGGGTGCCCGCCAAGCGCCCGGGCACCTCCTCGGCCGAGGCCGCGCGGGCCGCCGGCGCGGAGGGCTCCGG
>NZ_KV825186.1:0-2645 GCF_001816085.1 Micrococcus sp. HMSC31B01 | reverse complement strand
TGTCAAGGGCCATTGAGTTCTGCCCATAGGCGGCCAGTGTTTCTTCCCGCTGGTGGCCATCAGAACTGCCCACTGGTGGCCAGCTGGTTTGCCCGTTTGGGTGGTGGTGCTGGCCACCGTGATGGGATCAGTTCAGTGGCATGACTCCCTTCCCGGCCATTGCCTGGGTCATCCGTACGGAGTCTCCGGTGGTCTGGCACACGTGGGCGTGGTGCAGGAGCCGGTCCACGGTGGCGGTGGCCAGGGTCTTGGGCATCAGCTCGTCGAAGCCGGCCGGGTGCAGGTTCGAGCTGATCGCTACGGAGCGTTTCTCGTAGGCGGCGTCCACGATGCGGTAGAGGCCCTCGGCGGCATCGTCGGCGACCGGCAGCAGGCCGATGTCGTCGATGACGATCAGGTCGGCGCGCAGGATTCGGGCGACGGCTTTGGTGATGGTGTCATCGGGCCGGTGGGCCCGGATCATCGCCCCGAGGTCCTCCAGGGTGAACCAGGCCACCCGCTTGCCCTCCTCCACGGCCTGCTGGCCCAGGGCCTCGAGGAAGAAGGTCTTGCCGGTGCCGGAGGGCCCGCAGACCACGAGGTTCTCTCTGCGCGAGAGCCATTCCAGGGTGCGCAGGGACTGCTGGGTCGGGGCCGGGATCGAGGAGGCGCCCGGATCCCAGGTCGTGAAGGTCTTGCCGGTGGGGAACCCGGCGGCCTTGCGCCGGGCGGCGAGCATGGATCGGGCCCGACCGGTGGTCTCCTCGACCAGCAGGGCCTTGAGGACCTCGGCCGGCTCCCAGCGTTGGGCCCGGGCGGTGGCCAGTACCTCGGCGGCGATACCGCGGGCGTGGGGCATCTTCAGCTGCCGCAACAGCGCCTCCAAATCGGCCGGCAGCGCCGGTGCGGCGGTGTTCGGGGTGTGGATGCTCACCGGGCTGCCCCCTCGGTGTTGGAGGTACCGAGGCCGGCCCAGCCGGCGGTGCCCTGGGTCAGGGACCGTTCCTCGGTGGCGGTGTGCATCCCGGTGCGGTGGCCGGCGGCGGTGAGCAGGGAGGCCAGGTCGCCGTGGGCGAAGCGCTGGTGCACCGCGGCCACCCCGAGGGCGCGGTCGACCTGGTCGGTGCCGGCGAGCTTGGCCAGGGTGACGGCCTCGGCCATCTTCTGACCGATCCGGCTGGTGCCGGCCGCGGCGGCCTCCACCAGCCAGGTCCTCGCTCCGGCCCCGATGGCCAGGAACTCGGCCTCCGCCGCCGAACGGGGCACCGGGGTGTAGTCCCCGGGCACCTTGTCCGTCTCGTGGCCGGGGAAGTGCGCGTCGTCGATGGCCGGGGACCCGGGCCGGGCCACCCGGTGCCGGGCGACCTCCACCGGCCCCTGCGCACCGGCGTGCATGATCACCACCATCGAGTCCGGTCCGGTGCCGTGATGGCGCACGAACACCTCGGCCCCGAGCAGGTGCGCGGGCACCGAGTACTGGGCGTTTTCGAAGGAGACCATCGGCGTGTTCTCCGGACCTTCCGTCCCACCCCGTAGGCCACGGTGTGCGCCGTGGCGGGGATCCGATGCAACGCGCTGGTCTCCTCGGCGAGCATGTGGTCCGGGCGGCGCCGGGTCACCCGGTGCTCCCGGGAGTTCACCATGGCCATGAACCCCGCGCAGGCGGCCTCGAGCTCAGCGAACGAGGCGTACTGGTCCCGCAGGTTGGTGTCCTTCGGGACCAGGTCGGCCTTGGCCAGCTTCACCGCGTTCTCCACCCCGCCCTTGGCGGCCGGATCCGCTGGCTGGCAGGTCAGCACCTCCACGCCGTAATGCCGAGCGAACGCCACGGTGGCCTGGTTACGCACCGGCACCCCGGCCACATGAGAGACCGTCACTGTCTTCTCGTTATCCGTCAGCACATAGGTCGGCGCGCCCCCGATCAGCCGGAAGCACCGGTCCAGGGCGGCGAACACACTCGGAGCCGTCCTATCACGCAGGGCGATGACGATCCGGTAGCGGGACCAGGCCAGCCAGGCCACGAACAGCACCGTCTTGGCCCCGTCGATCGCCGGCCCATCGCCGAAGTCGTACTGCAGCCATGCGCCCGGCTCGGTGATCCAGGGCCGGTGCACCCGGCGCTTCCCGGCCCGCCAGGCGGCCTTCACCTCGGCCACCGCCCGCCGGGTGGAGCGCTCAGAGCCGGTGTAGCCCATTGCGGTGAGCTTGGCGTGCACGACATCGGCGCGGATCCTGCCCGTGGAGGCCTCGACCCATTCCTCGATCTTGGGCAGCCAGACATCGGTGACCTTCGGGCGGCTGGCTCCGGATCCAGGGGTCTGGCCGGCGTCGCGGGCCCGCACCAGCCGGGCCACGGTGTGATGGGAGCAACCGGCCAGCTCGGCGGCGCCCCGCAATGACTTGGTCAGGTCATAGGCACTGAGTATTTTCATGGTTTCTGCGGCATCCTTCATTCAGGGCCTCTTCCTCGCTGGATTCGATTCGACACCGATATCCAACCCGGGGAGGAGGCCCCCGCCGGCTCACGACGCGGCGGGCAACGAGCAACGCGGGCAAACCAGATGGCCAGCACCGGGCAGTTCCCGTGGCCATCACTGGGCAGTCCTCATGGCCGTCAGCGGGTCATTCCCTGGCCACCTATGGGCAGCTTTTCATGGCCGCTTACA
>NZ_KV825185.1:0-1691 GCF_001816085.1 Micrococcus sp. HMSC31B01 | reverse complement strand
CCGGAGCCCTCCGCGCCGGCGGCCCGCGCGATCCTTGTGATCAACGACTCCAGCCAATCCGCCGCGTCGGACACGCGCGGCTGCAGGAGCCTGGCCTGTCCCTCCGCACCCACTCGTGTCTCCTCCAGCGCATCCAGGTACCCCTGCTCGAGAGTCCGGACGTGAGCGACCGGAGGCGGCCACTCATGCGGTGTGTGTCCTGCCGCAGTCCGGCCGGGTGACCGAAACATGAAAGTACGGCTGACGAGATCTGCGAGCAACGGGATGTCGACACCACCCTCGGCCTCCGCCCCATGCCAGAGCAACTGGATGTCCACGAGATCGTGGCCTCGCGTCTGATGTGGATCCGTGACGGCATGGATCTTCTGTGCGAGCTGCTGCTCGACAGCCATCACGGCCACAGACCGCGGTGTTCCACATCCCAACGCGGTGACCGCCTCCGCGACCTGGGGTGCCACGACCTCGACTGGCTGCGCCAGCGTGCTGCCCTCGAATTCGTCGCGCCCGATCTCGATCGGGACCGACACCCAACTTGTCCTCGGGGAGAGAAAATGCAGGGTCACCTTCGCTCGTGACAGGACGTAGGGATCGGGCACTCCGAGAGGCTCCGCAGGATCGTCCTCATGCACCGTGCCGAAGAAGGCCACCCGGGTCGCAGCCGGGTCGGCCTTGAGTTCTCTCTTGCTCCCGGGCGCGGCCCCCCATCCCCGGTCGACGAACCCGGTCAAGTCCTTCAGCGCCTGCTGGGGATCGCGAGCCAGTAGATCGAGATCCCGGGTCGCCCGCGTCCCGGTGGCTCCATGTCGGAGTCGAACGCCATTTCCACCCTTGACTACGACGCCTTCCGGCAACATCTGCGCCACGATCACTGCTCCCAGCAACCGGCGCGCCCGGTCCACCGGAACGCCCATCGCGTCAGCGATCGCCTCCAGTCGACGGTTGAGTTGGCCTTCGCTCCTGGGCGCACCTCGAGCTCCCAGATCGCCCAGGCCCACGACCACGTCATCGACCGCCACGATGTCCACCGTTCTGCCGCGCCTCCAGGTCCTTCTTCAAGCTCCTCGCCTCGCCCACCGTGAGCAGCCCGCGCGCGCGGGCCTCCTCGATCGCAGCGGCGACGCGCTCGAGAGGGATGCGGTCGAGTGCCTCACGAAGGGCTTGGTTGATCGTGAGGCCTCGCACGCCGCCGTGAAAGGTGAGGTCCTCGTCGCCCGGCGGGGGACGGCGTCGTGTCACTCGTACATGCGCGCGCGGCGAGCCGCGGTACCGCCTCGTCACGCCCACCCGTACGACGGAGGGATCGACCAGGGCGAGGTCGTACAGTGACAGCACTGCGTCCCAGTCCAGGAATGCATCTTCACCGACCGTGGCCACGGCCTCCGCCGCGTCCGTGAACCGGTCGCGGGGAACCTGGCGATGGAGGTACACCCCGTGGGCCAGCCTCCGCAGAACGCCGCGCTGGGCGAGCTTGCGGACCTCGACGGCGGGCACGCCCGCCTCCTCCGCTTCCGTAGTGGCGATGACCCCGTGGTTCCCCGCAGCCACGTCCCACAGATCGTCACGATACGTCACGGGATCACCACCTCATCTCTGGTGTCACAACCGTACCGGAATCGGTACGGTTGTGACACGCCGACCTCTTGTCGGGCGCGCGGGGTCACCCCTGAGCGCCGGAGCCCTCCGCGCCGGCG
>NZ_KV825184.1:0-1458 GCF_001816085.1 Micrococcus sp. HMSC31B01 | reverse complement strand
ACCCCCGTCCCTCCGGCGGGGGTCGCGGCGCGTCCGGGGCGGGTCTCGAATGCGCCCGTCAGTCCGCGGTGTCCCCGGCGGAGGGCGCGGCGCGCAGCACCGCGTCCGTGAGGCGGTCCAGAGCCGCGGTCCCGGCCGTCCAGCGCTGCCAGTGCAGGTGCACGTCGGCCGCGCCGAGGGCCGGGATCGTCTCGAGGTCGGGGTGCCGGCCCTCGAGCACGCCCGGCGGGATCTGCACCGAGGGGAGCATGCCCCAGCCCAGCCCGAGCTCCACCGCCCGCAGATACGCGTGCACGGACGGCACGAGGTGGGTCGGTGGGTCGGCCACGGGCCGGCCGCGGGTGACGCGGCGCAGCACCGTGTGCTGCAGGCCGTCGCGGGGGCCGTAGTCCACGATCGGCAGCGTGCCGAAGTCGACCCGGCCCCGCGCGTCGCGGTGCAGCTCCAGCAGGAAGGACGCGCACACCGCGTGATAGCGCATCGTGCCCAGCGGGGTGGAGGTGCACCCGGCCACGGGCGTGGGGTCGTCCGTCACGGCCGCCACGACCGCGCCGTCCCGCAGCAGGACGGCGGTGTGCTCCTGGTCCTCGGACTGCATCTGCAGGACGACGTCGTCCCACGTCGCCGCCTCGCGCAGCACGGGCTCCCACCACGTGTCGAGGGAGTCCGCGTTGAGGGCCACGCGCAGCGGCACGCGGCCGCCGTCACCGCGTCCGAGCGCGGCGAGCGTCTCGTCCTCGAGCGCGAGGGTCTGCCGGGCGAGACGGAGCATGCGCTCTCCGGCCGCGGTCGGCCGGACGGGGACGGTGCGGGCCAGGAGCACCTGGCCCACCTGCCGCTCCAGGGCCTTGATCCGCTGCGAGAAGGCCGAGCCGGAGATCCGCAGGGAGTCCGCGGCGGCGTCGAAGGTGCCGTGGTCGACGGCCGCGACGAGGGCGCGCAGGTGGTCGGAGTTCATGCGGTCCAGGGTAGGGGTGGCCATGAAGGATGTCTTCAGATCATGAAGAAGATCGCGATGGCACGGACGTGGGACGGCTCCTATCCTCGCTCGGTGACCATCTTCGCCACCGGATTCCTGACCTACCTCGCCCTCATCGTCGCCATCGGCGCGCAGACCCTGTTCCTGCTGCGCCAGATCGTCCGACGCGACCGCGTGTGGACCGTCCTGACCGTGTGCTTCGTGGCCGATGTGGCGCTGCTCGTGCTCGGCGCCGGCGGCGTGGGCGTGGTGGCCGAGCGCTGGCCGTGGCTCGTGCCCGCGCTGACCGTGGCCGGCGTGGTCTACCTCCTCGGGTTCGCCGCGGGCGCGCTGCGCTCCGCCTGGCGCGGGGACCGGACCCTCAGCACCGCGGCCGCGGACGTCGAGGGGACCGGGCACGGCCCCGACCGCATCGACCTCGCGGTCCTCACCGGTGAGCTGCCGCTGATCGACCCGGTGACCGGCCGCCTGGCCGAGCG